>JAFQFS010000037.1 GCA_017398585.1 Clostridia bacterium | reverse complement strand
TACCTTTCGGCAGACTTTTCAATTCATCCGGTGTCATCAATGCCCTCTCAATCATCTGTAAGGATTGGGAGGGATCGTTTTTTCCACGGCTGATGGAGCCGGACTGCACGGTTCGTGTACCAAGGGATTTCGACAGCCGTTCTGCTGATTCACTGTTAGGAGCGAACCCGCCGAACACTGTGAGCTGGGTATTGTCTACGATGATTTCTTCGCCCTCTCTGCCGTAGTTTTTCGTGAGCTGTGCAAAGGACTGAATGATCGCAACAATACTGCACCAACGGGAACGGGAAGCCGAGAACATGACTTCCGCATCACTGATCTTCGGGATGGTGCCGAACTCATCGAGGTACATCATCACACGGTTCGGTAACTTCCCGCCATGCTCATCGGCGACGGCGAGGATTTCTCTGTATAACTGCTGGACGATCAGCGACACCATGAAATGCTTGCTGCTGTCTTCTTCGGGAAGTACGATAAAGATGGCAGATTTTGTTTTGCAGAATCGCTCGGCATCAATGGCGGTATCGAAACAGAGAACCTGCTCGAGTTCACTGTCGAGAAATGTGTTCAGACGTGACAGTGCCGTGGACATAACCGATGCCATCGCCTGTTCACCGGTGTTCATCGCCGCGCCTGCGAACCACCGAGCCTTGTGTTCTTCCGGAAGCTGATTGATGAGCATCTGGAACTGTGATTTGCCTTTCGTCTTTGACGGTGCAAGTAAATCCTGAATGATTTTGAATACCGATATAGACTGCGGCTTCCGTCTGTCAGGAGAGAACCCTTTAAAAAATGGTTCTCTCCCGACACCTTCTCTCCGAAATATTCGGTAGGTTCGACTGTACCTGGGTTGACATTTTCACATGCCTTAAAGCCGCGTCCTGCATCTTCACTGTGCTTCAGCAGGTATTCGATTACATCATCCTTGTTGATAACATAAGTCCCCTGATAAATAAAGGCTGGAATCTCACCAGAATGGATCAGATTATATATTCTGTTTTTGCCCAAGAGTGTGTAACGGCGTATTTTACCTGGCGTCAGGCATTGCGGACACTTCTGCATCATCCGCTGCAGTTCTTTTTTCAGTTCATCCTGTGTCATTTTTATATCTTCCTGTTCTGTTTATTACCGACAGCGGAACAGGAAATCGATGCAGATTTTTTTGAAAATCAGGGTGATTTTTCTCGCAGTTTTCTCGCAATTTTCCGAAAAATGTGCAATATTGGGCTGAAATTGCTTGATTTTCACGAAAAATCAGAGTATAATCGAGACGATAAGAGGAAAGTCGGTAAGCGCCCTCAAAAACTTGAAAACCGTTTGGGGCAACCCACGTGGGTTCGAATCCCACACCCTGCGTTGAAACAGGGCTGAAACGATAAGTTTCAGCCCTGTTTTTTATCGGATTTTTTCAGCTTCTTCTTCCGACTTCTCGGAGGATATCCACAGAGGGTGCGGGAATGCGTCCGAGATAGTCCGGCCCTACGTTGAGAAGGTAGTTCGCGCCGCGCACCGCCAGATGATTTTTGATCTCAATGATCCGCTCCGCGCTCTTCCAGTTCGCATCGAACGACTTGTAGCCCCACGTGTCATTGAGAGTCGCCGGGGTTTCGTAGAGCATCGCGGATTTGTCATCGTCGGGAATCTCGTTGTCCCCTGCCGATGCGTAGTCACCGTATCCGTTGCCGATGCGGGAATTCACGAGACAGTCAGGCTGATATTTCTTGACAAGATTGTAAAGCTCATCGGTCTGTTCACGGGAAATGGTGGAGGGTACGTCAAACCAGATCAGACAGAGATCGCCGTACTTTGTGAGAATCTCCGTGACCTGCGGCTTGATCTTTTCCTCGAAGCAGATCGAGAAATCCTTCCTGTCGTCGTCCGGGAAATCCCAGTTGTTGGTCCAGTACGCCTTGTCGCCGCACCAGGTCTTTCCCCATTTGTAACCGCCGCCGTGCGGATGGTTCCAGTCAAGGTCCTGCGAATAATAAAGACCGAATTTCAGCCCCTTCTTATAGCAGGCTTCGGCAAGTTCGGCGGTCACGTCGCGTCCGAACGGCGTTGCGTCCACGATATTGTACTTCGACACCTCGGATTTGAACATCGCAAAGCCGTCGTGGTGCTTGGAAGTGAACACCATGTACTTCATTCCCGCGTCCATTGCGAGATCCACCCATTCCTCGGCGTTGAACAGAATGGGATTGAACGCCGCAGCGAGACGGGCGTATTCGGCGTTCGGAATGCGGAAATACTGCTGCGCCCATTCGCCGATGTCCTCCATCCGTCTGCCTTTCCATTCCCCTGCGGGAAGCGAATAAAGTCCCCAGTGGATCATCATGCCGAACTGAGCCTGCTTGAACCATTCGCGGTTGGTCATAGTAAAATCTCCTCTCATGAGCTTTTTTCTTTCATTTTATCACAATTCCGTCCCCCGCGCAAGACGGATTCCGCAATCCGCCCGATTTTTCCTCCGTTCCGCAGAACCGGCTCCGGACACAAAAAGGCGGAAGTCTCTGCGACTTCCGCCTTTGATCTGACCGGATGGTCTTAGTCTTCGTAGAACATGTCGACAACTTTCTGGTAGTACTTGGAAGCTGCCTTTTCGTTCTTCTGATAGTGGGAGGTGATGTCCTTGTTGCCCGCGTTGATGAGGGATTCCATGTAGAAGGAAACGCCCTTCCAGTTGTCGTATACGTAGCCGAGGTCAAAGACTCTGGAGTCCACGCAAAGCTCGATCATTTCCGCGTCGTCCGGAGAAGATGCGTAACGCTGCTTCAGACATACGTCATAGTATGCGGGAACAATCTGCTTGTATGCTTCCGCACACATTACTTCGGTCATAACACCGATGAATTCGAGGTCAACTGCGTTCTTTGCGATCGCCATTGCTTCGTGGTTACCGTCAACCATGGTCTTGTATCTCGCCTGTGCTTCATCGAGCTTCGGATACGGGATGATGCCGTATTCGTGTTCATAGTCCGCAAGGTAGGTGGTCGTGAAGGAGAGGAGCGCATTGGTGAAGAGAGAACCGTAGTTGCGGAACTGGTCGATGCCAACAAAGTGACCGTTGCCGACCGGCGCCCATACGCCGTTGGTTTCCTTGAAGAGCGCGTATACTTCTTCGAAGATCCGTACGAGACGTTCGTTGTAGTAGGAAAGTTCGAGAACGCCTTCTTCGTTCTTGGTGAAGATCTGGTTGTCAAACGCCCAGAGGTAGGTGTTCACGTTGGAATACGGGCTGGAAGACAGACCGTAGTAGTCCGCTTCGGTCATCTGACCGTCGCCGTCCACGTCGAGGGTAACGGTCGTGCAGATGTTGTTGATGTAGTCGACGGTCCACTTGCCTTCGCGTACGGTACCGTAAACGTCTTCGATCGCATAGTTCTTTGCCGCGTCCTTGTCGAAGATAACGCAGTAGGTCTGGGAGATGGAGGAGACCGCCGCGTCACCGACCGCGAGGAAGCAGTGGTTGTTCATGGAGAGGTCGTTCACAGTGGAATCGGACCACCACGGCTTTTCGAAGTTGATGTAGGGGATATCGTACCAGTTCATGAAGTAGCCCTGTACGGCAACGCCGCCCGCTTCTACCACGTGGTAGGAAACCAGGTGGAAAGAATCGGTGTCCCCCGCCTGTGCTGCGGTCTTGATCATCGTGGACGCGGTGGTGTATGCATCGGCAGCGGTACCTGCGGAGTTACGGCCGACCTTGGCGTTGAAACGTTCTTCAATGGCAAGGTTACGGGAGTAGACAGCGTCGTTTACCACTTCACCGTTCAGTTCTTCTACAGCGATATATGCACCGTAGTTGGATTCGTCGGTGCCGAGAACGTAGAAGGTGCGTCCGTCAAAGTCCTTTTCCGGAAGATCGTCCGGAACAGCCGCACGTGCGTCCGCCGCATCGGTTTCGGCTTCGGTTTCTTCCTCAGCGGAAGGGGACGCGGTCTGCGCGGTGGGATCGGTCGTATCGGTGTTGTCGGTTCCCGCGTCGCTGCAGGCGGTCAGAGCGGCGGCGGATGCCAGCATCAGCATGGCAAGAATAAGTGAGAGCGTTTTTTTCATAGTTTTTCTCCGTACATTAATAATGTGGTAAATTCATTATACAGAATTTTCGGAAACCTGTCAACCTTTTTTCAATAATGAATCCTCCTTAATAATCCCGCAGTCCCTATGTTCTACATTGCGCAAAATTATTCCCACTCCGGTTGAAAATCCCGCAACCGATTGATGCTTGATCCGGATGTCCCCACCTGCTATAATAAAGTCAGAACCGGTTCCCACACATCATTCTCTCTGTAACAGATTGAAGTTTTTTGAAAGGGGTTCGGGGAAAACTTTTTTTCAAAAAAGTTTTCCCCGAGAAATCACACCATGCAAGTCAATATCGGTCAGAAAATCCGCGAACTGCGTCTGCGTGACAACCGGACGCAGGCAGAAACCGCGGACGCACTCGGCGTCTCTCCGCAGGCAGTCAGCCGCTGGGAAATGGGCACAACTTACCCTGACCTCGAGCTGCTCCCCGCCATCGCAAACTATTTCGGCACATCCATCGACGGACTGTTCGGCTTCCGGAGTGAACGTGAAGCGAAAATCGCCGCCGTCGTCCGTGAAGCAAACAGTGAAACAGACGTGGACAAACGTCTTTCCATGCTCCGTGCCGCCATTCTCGACTTTCCCGGTGATGAACGGATTCAGTATCAGCTTGCCGCCGCCCTCTCCGAAGCGGGCTGGCGGAACCTTCACGAACACATTGATTACAACAGCGACGGCTATCTCGTCCACGACATCGAACGGCATCGCGAAAATCCTTACTGGCGTGAATCTGTAAAACTGTTCGAAACCGTCATCGCCGGCGCAAAGGATCCGGAAATCCTGCACGATTCGGTCTTCAGCCTCACGCTCCTGTACTGCAATCTCGGCGAGTACGAAAAAGGGCTCGCTCTCGCAGAACGGATGCCGCCGCTCCGGTATTCCCGCGAACTCATGCGTTCGTACGCCGTCGACGGCGCGGAAAAGCACCGGTACGAAGGCGAATCCCTCGTCGAGCTGGCGAACGAATTCGCGAATCAGACCGTCTATACCCTCATGAGCAGACGTGCACTGTTTGACGGTGACCTGCCCGTCCGGATGCTGTCCGGCGTTGTCGGCCTGTTCGAACTGCTGTTCGAGGACGGCAATATGGGCGGGTACCATGCCGTCGTCTGCGAACTTCTGATGTATCTGTCCGAACACCAGTGGCGGTGCGGCATGCACGACGAAGCGTTCGCTTCGCTCGGCAAGGCAGCAGAACACGCGGAACAATTCAACGCCCTGTACGACCGCGTCAAAACCGAAGACGATCCGACCTACACGGCTCCCCTGCTCTCGTCCGTCCCGATGCGGAAGGAACGCTGGGTACACGGTAAAATCGCGCCTGATCTTGCGGATCACTGGCCCGTCTGGACGGCGCCGGATTACGACGGCGTGTACGCGGAGATCACCGCCGACCCGCGCTGGGACGCGTGGGTGAAGCGGACGAAAATGCTTTAAAAAAAACGGAAAACCGGTGTATGAAACACCGGTTTTCGTCCGTTTATTCGCCTTTTTCGTTCGCAAATACGTCCGATTCGATGAAATCGACGTTCATGCTCATGCAGAAGTCGAGCGCTTCCTTCGTGTTCGCCGTCCACAGACCGACGAGAAGTCCGTGATCGTGGAACAGCTTCACCGTTTCCGCGTCGATGCCCTTGTAGTCCATGTCAATGTCGAAGCCGTAGTCGAGACAGCGGTCAACGTCCGCGTTGTGATCCCAGCAGGTCAGCATGATCTTGAGATCCGGGAAAGCTTCGTGTGCGCGGACAAGATTGTCAAAATCAAACGACTGCAGTTCGCACATGCCAAGTTCGTAGACCTCCGCCGCCATCGTGAACGCCTTATGGATCATTTCATCCGTAAAGGAACCCTTGAATTCAATGAAGCAGACCATGTGTCCGTCACGGCAGATCTCCAGATACCGTCGGAACGTGCAAAGGTAGAGTTCCGTATCGGTGAACCGGTTGCGCAGCGGCTTTGCCGTGAGCTGCTCGTAGGTCGAAGACGCGATCTCAAGTTCCGTTCCGTCCTTGAAAACCGCCGTGCTGTTGTGATTCACGACGAGCACGCCGTCCGCCGTCGTCCGTACGTCCGTTTCGATCCCGCCGGAACCATGCTTCACTGCCTCGAGAAACGCCTCCTCCGTATTTTCCTGATACTTTCCGCTGTAGCCGCGGTGCGCGATAAAACAGATAGACATGTTATTTTTCCGGGGGAAACTTTTTTGAAAAATGGAGGAACTTTGTTCCTCCGGGAGGTTACTGCGTAACCTCCCCAGTTTCCCCCGGTCCCCCTTTCAAAAAACTTTAAACGAAATGGATGGATTTGGGTTGTGCAGATTTTATCTTTATTATTTATTATATTATATAGAAGATATCCGCAAAAATCAAGGCTCTCTTTCATTTCACGAAAGTAAAATTTTATTAACCGGCAATTGATATTTCCGTAAGTAAGAAACCATTGCAATCTATTGCCTCTTCTGCTATAATAAAGTTGCAACCAAAGTTCCACCGGAGGTACTTCCTATGCCAATTCAGATCGGAGAAAAAATTCGTGAGCTTCGCCTGCGTGACAACAAGACGCAGAACGAAATGGCAAAAGCACTCGGCATCACGCCGCAGGCCGTCAGCCGCTGGGAAAGCGGGATCAGCTACCCCGACGTTGAAATGTTCCCGAAAATCGCGGAATACTTCGGCGTTTCCATCGACCGTCTGTACGGCCGTGCCGCGGACGAACGGGAACTTGAAATCGAACACATTCTGAAAAGCGTCCGCAGACTGCGCCGCACGGACAACTCATCGGAGCAGATCCAGCTTCTTCTGCGTGACGCCATCCGGAAATATCCCAAGGAATACCGCTTCATGCTGGAGCTGTGCAATGTCCTTCACCGCCTCTCGCAGCGTACAGCAGATGACGATCCGGAGGCCGCTCTCCGTTACGCAATCGAATCCGCACACTGGGGCGAAGCTGTTCTCGCGGAATCCGGAGATACCAACCTCCGCTACGAAGCCGCCCACACACTCAAATATATCTACACGGAAAACGCTGAAATGAGCTTCAAGATCGACCAGCTCGCCGAATCCATGCCGCCGATGCAGATCTGCCGCGAAAACATCCTCTGTTACATCACAGACAAAAACGAAGCGTTCCGCAGTGCGCAGTGGTTCAGCCAGGAATGCCTGATCAACATCGCCTACTTCACCGACTGGTACAAGGATCCGGAGGAACGTGCCGCCGTCAAGCGGACGGTTCTCGACATGATCCGTCTCTATTTCCCGGACGGCGACTACGATATGCACTGGTACTACCGCCTCATCCACCTCCATATCGAATGTGCCGACGCCGATCTTTCCCGCGGCTGTCCCGATGCCGCACTCGATGTGCTCGAAGAACTTCTCTCTCTCATGGAGAATCTCCGCCGCCGCACGGACGCTGCGTCCGAACACCGGCATTCCTCCGTGACAACGTCCCATCTCGCGCCGTACGCCCTCTATGCTCCCCGCTTCCTGATTATGTGCCGCGACCGGATTGCTTCCCTTCTCGAGGTCAACGAGGCCTTCCCGCAGATTGCGGAAAATGAACGCTACCTCCGCTTCCGGAGCCGTCTCGATGAACTCGTCGATGCCTGAACTTGATTTTTTACGGACGCTGTGATATAATATGTTCAAGTACAACCACAAAAGGAGAATGTTATGAAAGACGAACTGACCGCCGTTGATATAAAGAAAATGAAGGAAGAAATCGAGTACCGTCAGGCAGTGCTGACCCCCAAGTTCAAGGAGGAAGTGGCACGTACCCGTGCGCTCGGTGACCTCTCCGAAAACGATGAATACCGCAGCGCGAAGCGTGAGCTGAACCGCAACTACAGCCGCATCCGCTACCTCAAAGCGATGATCGAAACCGCCGTCGTCATCGAAATCGAAGAAACCGACGAAGACACCGTCGCTCTGTTCGACCATGTTACCATCTGGTACGAAGACGATGAGGAGGAACGTACCATCACCATCGTCACTACCCTCCGCAACGATGTGCTGAACGGTCTCATCAGCAAGGAATCCCCCCTCGGCAAGGCTCTTCTCGGACGACGCGTCGGCGAACGTATCAAAATCGACGTGAACGAAAACTATTCCTATTATGTGGAGATCCGCGATCTCGAAAAAGGTGCCGACGACGCTTCGCTGAGCATCAACTGAACGGTCCGCCAAATACTTTTATTAATGAACAATTTGCAAAAAATTATCAGCCTACTGGAAATTCCCTGTGAAATATGCTATAATGAAAAAAACGGACGGATGCGAATCCGTCTGATCATCCCATCCATACATTTACGAAAGGAATCGCAACCATGAAAAAACTCGTAGCTCTCATTCTCTGCGCAGTTCTCTGCTCCTCCGCACTCGTATCCTGCGGCGGCGGCACCGAACCCGCCACCGATGCTCCGGCAGCCGGCACCACCACGACCGAAACTCCCGCAGATGCAGGTACTGCAGAAGAAGCTCCCGCTGAGGAAGCTCCCGCTGAACCCGCCGCTCCCGCATTCGACGGCTCCAAGCTGACCGGTCAGTCCTGGGGCGTTGCAAACGCAACCGTTGTCGGCTCCCTCACTTTTGACGGTGACAACGCTACCCTCAACATCCTCGAAAACGGCGAAGACAAGTCCGTTTCCGGTGCTTACACCGTAGAAGACGGCAAGCTCACCATCAACGGCACCGAAATCGGCTGGCAGGTCGTTGCATCCTTCTGCAAGCTCACCATCGGTGACAAGAACTACTCCTTCTCCAAGCAGGACAGCGCGGACAAGGCTCAGGGTCCGTACAACCTCCTCTCCAACAAGTGGTCCGGCGACGGCATGACCCTCTCCTTCGACGGCGGCAAGGCAACCATCGCAGTGGACGGCGGCATCAACTACACCGGTACCTATACCCTCGAATCCGCTTCTTCTCTGACCATTCCGGATGAATCCGCAGGTTCCTCCGAAAACATCGCGATCGGCGCAACCGCAACCTCCAACTCCGTGGAAGTTGACACCTACCCGCCGGAAGCAGCAATCGACGGCGACTCCGCAACCCGTTTCGCATCCGCTTACAACGACCCCGAATGGTGGATGGTTGACTTCGGCGAAGTCAAGAAGGTCGGCGCAGCGATCGTTTACTTCGAAGCTGCATACTCCACCGAATTCTACTTTGAAGTTTCCACCGACGGCGAAAACTGGACCGAAGTTGCCCGCGTAACCGACAACAGCACCTCCGGCGCAGACGTTCCGGTTGAAGTCCGCTTCGACGGTCAGCACGACGCGCAGTTCGTCCGCTACACGGGCGTATCCCGCGGTACCACCTACGGTCACTCCTTCTGGGAACTTGAACTGTACGAAGCAATCGCAGGCGTTGCTGCATGCAGTCTCGAATACAGCGGCGGCAACGTTAAGGTAACCCTTGACGGCACCACCTACAACCTCTCCAAGTAATTCCGCATCCGACGGGAGACACCTTCGTGTCTCCCGTTTTCTTTGCCGAAAATCAAAATTCATGATTTGTCAATTTTACTGCGTTTTTGACTTGACATATTGCCTTTTTTATGATATCATACATATATTGATAATGTTGTGTCTTATCGTTATCATCAAAAAATTCTACAAAACGGAGAGTCGTTATGGAAACAAAACGAAATATTAAGTATTTCACCGCCCCGCCGATTTCCATTCCTTCCATCATTGGTTGGGCCATCGTACTCGTCGGCGTCATCTGCATGACCATGCGCTGGATGAGAATGTTCGGTATCATCGCCGCTATCGTCGGCTTTGCTGTCGTAGTCTTCGCTTCCGGTGGCAAGTCCACGGACACCGACCTTGAATTCCAGATTTCCGAACGTATCAAGAACCTTCAGGAACGTTCCGAAAAGAAATTCGAAGTATACGAAAAGAGTTTCCTCAAGATGCTTAAGCCGATCAACCTCCGCGGTTACGACTTCATCGCAAAGGAAGAACCCCTTTACTTCAAGAAGGGTGCTGACGGTGTAAACCGTACCAACTATTTCGCAGGCTGCAACCTGATCTTCACCAGTGAAAAGATGTTTGTTTTCGGCAGACGTTTCTCCCTCACCGATGAAACCATCGACGGCGACTTCATGGGTTCCTATTTCTTCAACGAACTCGACAAGGCTGAAATCGAAGAAGGTATCTACGAAACCAAGAAGGGTGACCGCACCATCGAAATCAAGTACTACGTCTTCAGAATTCTGAAGGCTGACGGTACCAACGCGCTCGAAATGTGCGTTGACTACGGCGCAGACATCGACAAGTACGCAGAACAGATCTCCCGTGCGATCGTTACCCGTCAGAAGGAACTCGCAAAGAGAGCGGAAGAAGCTGCTCAGAGACGTGCAGAATTCCGTGCAAAGGTCGAAGCAGAAAAGGCCGCAGACGCTGCCGCTGCTGCAGAAGGCAACGAATAAGAAATTACATTCCGTGGGGAAAACTTTTTCGAGAAAAAGTTTTCCCCACACCCTTTTCAAAAAGCTTTCATCTTATATCCGAAGACAAAGAAAGTGCAGATTTGTAGGAACAAAACGGCTGTATGGTTTACAGTGATTTTGTTTCTTCAAATTTGCACTTTCTTTGTCTCATCTTTTCGTTTAAAAGTTTTTGAAAAGGGGTCCGGGGAAAAACTTTTTTCAAAAAGTTTTTCCCCGGAAAACTCTATTTTCACAGTCTCTCCGCGATTGCCTTGAGGAAGTCTTCGGTGTTGACTTTCTTTTTGTTTTCGAGTTTGGAGAGGAGGTAGAGGTCGCCGGTCATGACGCCGTCTTCGATGGTCTTGATGGTTGCCGCTTCGAGACGGTCTGCGAATGCCATGAGGTCGGCGTTTCCGTCGAGTTCGCCGCGCTTGCGGAGTGCGCCGGTCCATGCGAAGATGGTTGCCACGCTGTTGGTGGAGGTTTCTTCGCCCTTCAGGTGCTTGTAGTAGTGGCGCTGAACGGTACCGTGTGCCGCTTCGTATTCGTAGTTTCCATCGGGAGAAACGAGAACGGAGGTCATCATCGCAAGGCTGCCGTATGCGGTCGCTACCATATCGCTCATAACGTCGCCGTCATAGTTCTTGCATGCCCAGATGTAGCCGCCTTCGCTGCGGATCACACGTGCAACCGCGTCGTCGATGAGGGTGTAGAAGTATTCGATGCCGGCAGCTTCGAACTTTTCCTTGTATTCGGTTTCGTAAATTTCCGCCCAGATGTCCTTGAAGCGGTGGTCGTACTTCTTGGAGATGGTGTCCTTGGATGCGAACCAGAGGTCCTGCTTCATATCGAGCGCAAAGTTGAAACAGCTGCGCGCGAAGCTCCTGATGGACGCGTCCACGTTGTGAACCCCCTGCACGATGCCGGCGGAATCGCCGAACTTGTGGATCAGTTCGCGGGTCTCATTGCCATTTTCGTCCACGGAAACGAGGTAGGCGGTCGTGTTTGCGGGAACCTGCAGCTCGGTGTTCTTGTAAACGTCACCGTACGCGTGACGCGCAATGGTGATCGGCTTCGTCCATGTGGGGATGTAGGGAGTGATGCCCTTCACGATGATCGGGGTGCGGAATACCGTACCGTCGAGAATCGCACGAATGGTGCCGTTCGGGGACTTCCACATTTCATCGAGGTTGTATTCGGTCACACGCGCCGCATTCGGGGTGATGGTCGCGCACTTGACGGCAACGCCGTACTTCTTCGTCGCGTTCGCACTGTCGATGGTGACCTGGTCCTTCGTCGCGTTGCGGTATTCGAGACCGAGGTCGTAGTATTCGGTCTTGAGATCAACGTAAGGGAGAATGAGAATATCCTTGATCCACTGCCAGATAACTCTGGTCATTTCGTCCCCGTCCATTTCGACGAGGGGAGTTGTCATTTTGATCTTTTCCATGGGATGCTCCTATCAAATAATGTTTTCGCGGAAAACATTTTTTGAAAAAAAGGTTTTCCGCACCTTTCCAAAAAACTTTATACGATATAAATCAGACATCGTATGGTGCAAATCGTTTGTACTCAAATCCGCACCCGGACGCTGCCCTGTCTTTCCGTTTAAAAGTTTTTGAGATGGGGGTCCGGGGAAGAACTTTTTTTCAAAAAGTTCTTCCCCGATATTTATTTTTACTTCAGATTTGCCTTGGTGTAGTCGAGAAGACCGCCGCAGAGCATGATGTCCTTCATGCGGCTGCTGAGTTCGCACTTCACGGTGAACTGCGTGCCCTTCGTGATATTCTTCACGGTGATGTCGCCGCCGTTTTCGACTGCCGCACGGACGTTGGCAAGTTCGAGAACGTCGCTCTGTTCCACGGTATCGTAGTCCGCTTCGTTCACAAATTCGAGCGGGAGAATACCCGCGTTGATGAGGTTCTGACGGTGGATTCTCGCGAAGGACTTCACGATGACTGCTTTCACGCCGAGGTACAGCGGAGCGAGAGCCGCGTGTTCGCGGGAAGAACCCTGACCGTAGTTCGTGCCGCCGACAATGATCGACTGACCGAGTTCCTTCGCACGCTTCGGGAAGGTTTCGTCGCAGACGGTGAAGCAGTGGTTGGAGATCGCGGGAATGTTCGAACGGAGCGGAAGAATCTTCGCGCCTGCGGGCATGATGTGGTCGGTGGTGATGTTGTCGCCGACCTTGAGGGAGCATTCCGCCTTGATGGTTTCGGCAAGCGGTGCGGTTTCGGGATAGCCTGCAATGTTCGGACCGTACTTGATTTCCACGGAGTCCGCTTCGTCCGCCGGTGCGGGAAGGGTAATCATATTGTCGTTGATCATGAACTTCTCGGGCATTGCGAACACCGGCATATTGCCCAGCTCTCTCGGGTCACAGAGGTATCCGGCAATCGCGGAAGCAGCGGCAACTTCCGGAGATACGAGGTAGATCTGACCGTCCTTGGTACCGCTTCTTCCTTCAAAGTTACGGTTGAAGGTACGGAGAGAGATGCCCTTGGAGTTCGGAGACTGCCCCATACCGATGCACGGGCCGCACGCGGATTCAAGGACTCTCGCACCGGCGTCGATCATGTCTTCGAGTGCGTGGTTGTCCGCAAGCATGGAAAGCACCTGCTTGGAACCGGGTGCGATGGCAAGGGAAACGTCCGGATGAACGGTCTTGCCGCGAAGAATATACGCAACCTTCATCATGTCTGCGAGGGAGCTGTTGGTGCAGGAGCCGATGCAGACCTGGTCGATCTTCATCTTGCCGATTTCGGTGATGGGCTTGACGTTGTCCGGAGAATGCGGGCAGGCTGCCATCGGAACGAGTTCGGAGAGATTGATTTCGATGGTTTCGTCGTATTCCGCATCCGGATCGGCGGACATGGGAACGAAGACATCTTCTCTGCCCTCTGCCTTGAGGAATTCAAGGGTAACGTCGTCGGACGGGAAAATAGAGGTTGTCGCGCCGAGTTCCGCGCCCATATTGGTGATGGTCGCACGTTCGGGAACGGACAGGGTCTTTACGCCTTCGCCGGTGTATTCGATGATTTTGCCGACGCCGCCCTTGACGGAAATTCGGCGGAGCAGTTCGAGGATGACGTCCTTTGCGGCAACCCACGGAGAGAGTTTGCCGGTGAGGACGACGTTGACAATCTTCGGATAGGTAATGTAGTACGCGCCGCCGCCCATGGCAACCGCGACATCAAGTCCGCCCGCGCCGATGGCAATCATGCCGATGCCGCCGCCGGTGGGCGTATGGCTGTCGGAACCGATAAGGGTCTTGCCCGGTGCGCCGAAACGTTCGAGGTGGACCTGGTGGCAGATGCCGTTGCCGGGACGGGAGAAGTAAATGCCGTGCTTCTTCGCACAGGAGGCGATGAAACGGTGGTCGTCCGCGTTTTCGAAACCGGACTGGAGGGTGTTGTGGTCAATGTAGGCAACGCTGCGTTCGGTGCGTACCTGCGGGATGCCCATGGCTTCGAATTCGATGTACGCCATGGTGCCGGTCGCGTCCTGTGTGAGCGTCTGGTCGATCTTCAGCCCGATTTCGGAGCCCTTTTTGAACTCCCCGTCAACGGTGTGGGCCTTCAGAATTTTTTCAGCAAGTGTGAGTCCCATAGTGATTATGTTTCGCGGGGAAAACTTTTTGAAAAAAGTTTTTCCCCGCACCCCTTTTCAAAAACTTTTCAGCAAAATGATTTTTTTGAAGTTCGTGCGGATTTGTTAAAATGAATTTTTATGAAGTAAATTATTCAAAATAACCTTTGAATTCACGATGATGCCTATAATTATACTACGTCGGCGTATGTTTGTCAACGCCATATTCATAATGCAAAAAATGTTTACAAACCCCGAAATCCGCGTAAACATCTTGCGGAATCCGCACTTCTGTGCTACAATGGAAGCAGATTCGGAGAACGTCATTTCAAAGAAAGGATTTTACCAATGAACGAAATCATTTTTTACGTCAGCCCCGCCGGCTGCGACGAAAATGCAGGAACACGCGAAGTCCCCTTCAAAACCATTGCCCGTGCGCAGGACGAAGCACGCCGCACGGATGCTCCCGTGACCGTGGAAGTTCTCGCGGGTACATACAAGGAAGCTCTCGTTTTTGACAGCCGCGACAGCGGCGACACCTACCGCACCGGCGAAGGCGCAGTTCTCACCGGCGGTCTGACCGTTCCGTATGCGGCAACGGAAGAACCGTCCGATGACATCAAAGCGCGGCTTTCGCCCGACGCAGCGGCGAACGTACGCGCGATCGACCTCAAAACGTACGGTGTGGCGTCTGAGGCATACGACACCCTCTTCCCCATCGGTTCGTACAGCACCACGGGCAAATACGACGGCTACCGCGACGGCATCAACATCGAAGTGTTCGAAAACGACCGCCGCATGAACCTTGCGCGCTACCCCGATACCGGTTATCTCAGACTCGACCGCATCCTTGACGTCGGCGACGTTGCGGAATTCCCGGAACAGAACTACTTCCGCGACTGGCACGACCGACGCAACCACCGCGGCGGCACGTACATCGTCGACAAGCAGACCAACGAACGCATGAAGACGTGGAAAACGCCCGAAACCGCGTGGATGTTCGGCTACTTCTACCACGACTGGGCGGACAGCTCCACCCCCGTGGCGGAGATCAACACGGTCAACCGGTTCGTCAAGCCGACGTTCGTCAGCCATTTCGCTGCGAAGGCGGGCGCACTGTACTACTTCTACAACCTCCTCGAAGAGCTTGACGCCCCCGGCGAATTCTACATCGACCGCGAAAATGGTCTGCTGTACGTCTATCCTTCTTCCGAGGACGCGGTCTTTGACATTTCCCTCGACACCACACCGCTTGTCCGGATGAAAGGTGCGGAAAACCTCACGTTCTCCGGATTCACACTGACCTGCACCCGTGAATCCGCCCTCATCGGCAAAGGAAACGGAAATGTTATCCGTGACCTCCTCATCAAAAACGTGGCAAACCACGGCATCAAGCTGACCGGTTCGGACAATGTTGTGGAAAACTGCGAGATCACACATACCGGACGCGGCGGCATCTATCTGACCGGCGGCGACCGCGCAACCCTCACACCGGGCAATAACATCGCGCGGAACAACTACATCCACGACTTCTCGGAAGTTTACCAGACCTACCAGTGCGGCATCAACCTATCCGGTGTGGGCAATGTCTGCGCACACAACGAAATTTCAGGCTCCCCGCATATGGCGATCGGCTACAACGGCAACGAACACCTCATCGAATACAACTACATCCATGACGTCGTTCTTCATTCAAGCGATGCGGGCGCGATCTACTCCGGCTTCGACTGGGCGGGTCACGGCACCGTCATCCGCTACAACCTGCTGAAGACGATCGGCGGCGAAGGATTCTATCCGGACGGCATCTACTGGGACGACGGTCTCTCCGGTCAGACGGCGTACGGAAATATCCTGATCGACGTGAAGAAAAACGGCTTCCTCGTCGGCGGCGGACGCGACAATGTGGTCCGCGACAACATCATCCTCGGCGAAAGCAGAGCGCCGATTTCGTACGACGACCGTAACCGCGACGGCTTCGTCAACGGCGGCTGGGCACATCAGGCATGCGACAAACCGGACGCACCGCACTGGAAGAATCTCGAACGTGTCCCGTACACAAGCGAGCTGTGGGCAAAGAAATACCCGACTCTTGCGCGGATCATCAAGGATTTCGACCGGTTCAACGATCCTGATTTCCCGATCAACCCGGCGAACTGTGTTGTGGAAAACAACGTGATCATCAACAACGACGCGCGATTCGGCTGGATGGCGCAGTCGGTCTACGATTACAACAACATCGGAGAAAACTACACGTATCACACCTTTGAAGAAGCAAATCTTGATCCGGAAACGCTGAAATTCGTCACTCCGAGAGAAGGGTTCCCGGACATTCCGGTGGACGAGATCGGCAGAAAATGAGAGGAACCCATGAATTACACCGAACTCAACGCAAAAACCATCGACCGCTGGGTCGATGAGGGCTGGGAATGGGGGATCCCGATCTCTCACGAACAGTTCCTCGCCGCCCAAAACGGCGAATTGTCCATCGTACTGACTCCGACAAAACCCGTTCCGGCGGACTGGTATCCTCCGCTTGCCGGCTGCAAAGTCCTCGGACTTGCCTCGGGCGGCGGACAGCAGATGCCTGTTTTCGCGGCGCACGGCGCGGACTGCACCGTCCTCGACTACTCGGAACGTCAGCTGCAGAGCGAACGTGACGTCGCGGAACGCGAGGGATACGACATCGCCCTCGTCCGCGCAGACATGACAAAACCCCTTCCGTTTGCAGACGAAACGTTCGATCTGATCTTTCATCCGGTATCGAACTGTTACGTCGAGGAAGTTCTGCCGATCTGGCGGGAATGTTACCGGATCCTGAAGCCGGGCGGACGCCTGATGGCGGGACTGGACAACGGGATAAATTTCCTCGTTGACATGGACAACGACGAAAAGACCATCAAATATTCCCTGCCCTTCAATCCGCTGAAGAATAAAACGCTGTTCGACGAACTGCAGGCGGCGGACGACGGCGTACAGTTCTCGCACACCATCGAGGAACAGGTGCGCGGACAGCTCAGAGCGGGATTCCGTCTGGTCGACATTTACGAGGACACGAACGGCCGCGGTTACCTGCACGAGCACGGCGTGCCGTGTTTCTGGGCGACACTGGCAATCAAAGAATAACGACAGGAGGCACCAATGGTATCCCAGAAAGAAAAAGAACGCTATATGTCCATGATCGGTCAGGGCGGCAAACGGATTCTCCACATGGAATGGTGGTCGAATCCTGATGCCGAAACCTATCTGACCGGCATCGACCACTACGAACGTCCCCGGGACTGCCGTCTGCGTCTGGCGGAACTGTATCCGATGCTCAGTCTCCCGATTCCGGCGACCAACGAGCCGATTCCGCGTCCGACACTCGGAGGCAGCGGCAAAAGTTCCAATCCCGACAATCACACCGTCCGCTGGGGCGACAGCGAAACCGCCACCTTTGAACACGGCGAAAAATACTTCAAAACCGTGGAGGACGTTTTCAATTTTCATCCGCTCGAGCACGCGGACTTCTCGGAATGGAAGTTTGTTGTGGAAAACCGCGACTACTCCGACGAACAGAAGCTCTACGAAAGCTATCGCAGAGGCTACCCCGCCGAATGGGAAAAAGCACCGGAATTTTCCATGTCATCCTGCGGCTTCTACAACACGACCATCATGTGGCCCATGCTGACGTTCGGCTGGGAAATGTTCCTTGCATCCTGTCTCGACGAGGAATTCGAGCCGGTCATGGAGGAATTCGCGGAAATCAACCGCCGCGTCTTCCGGTCGTTTGCAAAGCTTCCGGTCAACTTCTGTTCCTGTCACGACGACATCGCCATGACGAACGGCGCGATCTGCTCGCCGGAATGGATGAACAAGTACGTCTTCCCGCGCTATGAAGAATACTTCGGGATGCTCCGCGCAGCCGGAATCCGCCCCTATTCCGTTGCGGACGGCAAGGCGGACGTGTATGTCGACGACCTCATCCGCTGCGGATCAACGGGTCTGATCTCCGAACCATACTGCGATTACAAGGCAATGGCAAAGAAATATCCGGACATGATGATGGCCGGCGAAGGCGACAACCGCATTCTGACCTACGGCACCAAAGACGACATCCGCAAAATGGTGGAACGCATGGTCGAAACGGGCAAGATGTGCGGCGGCTACTTCATGTGCATCGGCAACCACATTCCGTGGAACGTTCCCGGGGAAAGCCTGAAATATTACTTCGATTACTCCGACAAACTGGCATGGCGGTAATGCCGGACATAAAAACAGCGGGGAAACCTTATCGTTCAAGGTTTCCCCGCATTTTTTACGGGTTCTCTGTTTCTGCCGGCTCTGCCGGCTCCGCCGTTTCTTCGGTCGGTTCAACGTATCCTTCGGGATATTCGTATTCCATGATCTTCCGGAAGACTTCGGCGCTGTTGGCATGGAGTTTTTCCGCCTTGGACTTACCGGTCAGGGCGGACATGGTGGAAACTCTCCGGAGCGCGATAACGGCGTCCGCGGGGAACATTTCCTTTGTACCGTAGAACTTCCAGAATTTCGTTTCCGCCAGGCGCACACCGTACTCGTCGACCGCCCCTTCGGGAATATTATCCTCCCCGAACAGTTCCGCCAGCGGCAGGAAACCGCCGCTCACGCAGACGTCGGTATACTGTTCCTCAGCAAGGATGCAGATGGCCGCCTCACCGCCGAAAATTTCATAGGTGAACCGTTCCTGAACCTGCGCGTTCGAGAGGCGGTCGTACGCGATATCCTCGTCGTTCTCTTCCGCCCGCGCGATCATCTCGTTGAGCTGATTCTCGGTCATGAACACCATATCGTTGAGCTGTACATAGGTCTTTCCGTCGTCGTTGAAGTCGGGACAAAGCGTCTCAACGGCATCACAGAACATCTGATTCTCGTTCGGCGTAATGTACAGCGGACCGCCGTACAGTACCCGCACGTCGGGATTCTGCTGACCCGCAAACTGCACGACCGCAACCCCGATGATGATGCCGAACACTGCGGTCATCAGCACTTTCCACTTATGATGATACCAGAAATTCCCCCACCAGTCGATCTCCAGCTCTTCCTCTTCTTCCTGATCCTCCTGATCCTGTCCGAGCGCACGGATCCTTCTCGCCGCGTTCGACTCCTCTTCCTCAGGAACGTTCTGCTTTTCTCTTTCGTCCATTTTTTCTCTCCGATGTATGCTGTTTTTTTTATCATAGCAGATTTTTGTTTTGAAAGTATGAGTAGATTGTGTACAAATCGTGTTTATTTGAGGTGTGTGCGGAGGGGGACTCCTGAAATATTATCCCTTCATGCACTCGTCAATGTAGACCGCCGCCATGGAGGCGAAACCGTGGTTGAGGCTGCAGCTCAGGTTCGAGTGTTCCCAGAGGGTGCCGGTCATCTCTGCCATATACGAGAAGAAGTCGCGGCATTCCTGAAGGACATTCTCTTTGTAACCGTAGCGGAGAAGAAGTTCGAGACGGAGATAGTTGCCGACGATCGCATTGGAGGGGTAAACGTTCGGGTAGACAGACTTCGTGTCACGCTTCGGACCGAACTTTGTCAGCATACGTTCGAACAGATCCGCGTATTCTTCGCGGGTGATCACGTCGAAGTAGAACGCGTAGTACTGGCAGGTCTCCGTAAGATGACCGGTCTTCACCAGATTGCCGTCCGCGTCGCGCACGCCGTTGTCTTCGAAGAATTCACCGTTCCATGCCAGTTCACGGATCGCCGCCTTCATCGCTGCCGCCTTTTCCGCGAGCGCGGGATCGTCATACATCTCTGCTGCCGCTTCCAGTGCCGCCGCCCAGATCATGTTCGACGGGTAGTTCAGACCGCGGATGTAGTCACCGTCGTTGCACTTGCTCCACTCGATGAAGACCCAGCTTTCCAGATTTTCAAGAAGTCCGTATTCGTTGTAATATTTCTCGAAGAACTTCACCAGTCCGTAGACCTTGTCTTTCGATGCCGCGCGCATGTCATCATCCCCTGTGCGCTTCCAGTAGTTGCGCAGTTCGAGGATGTACCACATCGTCCAGTTCGGAATGTACACACCGTCGTTGTGGTCGGCGGGATAGCACATCGGAAGCATGCCTTCCGGCAGATACTTCGATTTCGGACACATCGCGTAGTTCTCGAGATTGCTCTTTTCCACAAGATTCTTTCCCGTGAACAGCGCTTCCGCACGGGAGGAGAAGTAGCTGTCGCACAGCCAGCCCGCCCGTTCTCTCGACGGACAGTCGGTCAGTATGTCCACCGCGTTCTGCGCGAATGTATTCACCGCCGCGTCAACGATTTTGTTCAGTTCAGCGTCGCCGTAATCGTATTTGAAGTCCGCCGCATCCGGATTTTCGTACAGTACCATGCCGAATTCTGCGAGATCCGCCGTACCTTCGCTCACGACCACCGTCGCGAACCGCGCCGCTGCCGCTTCAAAAGAGAGCAAATGATGTTCGCCCGCCGGCATCGTGTACTTCACGACATTACAGCAGTCGTTGCGGTACGGGGAAACTTCACGGTAGCCGTCCCGCTGACGGATGATTTCGTCAAAAAGGATGTACAGCGTCGTATCCGTTTCCGCCTTCACGGTCAGCGTGAAGAAACCGGTCAGCGTACGTCCGAAATCACAGATCTGATAGGACATCGGAACCATTTTGTCCGCCTTTCCGTCCGCGATCGCCGAATAAGTAAACTTCCCCGCTTCCTCGCCGGAGTCTTCTTCCAGCTCAGCCGGATAGAATCCCTTGAACTTCACGGGATCGATGCCGTAATACGCACGGTCACGCCACGGCTTCGCATGTTCGTTGATGCCGGCGCTGCCGTATTCCACATATCCTGCCGGAAGAACATTCAGTTTCGGATAGTTCACGTGACGCGGCAGAAGTTTGTTCCTCTCAACCGCTTCGGTCTCTGCCGGAATACGCCCGTCGGTCTGACCTGCGTAGAACGCCATCGGGTCGCCGGTCAGGTGGTAAATTTCCGTGTACGTCCGCTGGAAGCTGAACCGGCGCACCTTCTGCACACGTTCCGTCATACGGTACGCGGTAAAATCCGCTGCCTGTGCGATAACCGCACTGCCCTGTTTGATTTCCGCCGCAAAGAAGGGATGTTCGTCCACAGTGTAGAACGTGTTCGTGTTCGCAGAATAAACTTCCACGGACAGAACGATCGCCTGTCCCGCCCACTTTGCGAGAGCGTACGTATCAAGACGGGAATACCCGTGCGCCGCTCTTGCGGGGCCGTATCCGACCAGTACCCCGTTCACGAACAGACGGTACAGATTGGACGCGGCAAGCTCCAGCACAGTATCTTCTGCGGGAGTCAGCGCATACTGAAACGTTACAGCGATATTTTTTTCGTCAAGCAGCCCTTTTGCCCAGATTGCCTGCATAAATTCATACCTCACTTTTCCGGAATGATTGTATTATGGTTAGTTTCATTGTACCACACCCGGTATGCGATTACAAGAAATCCGGGAAATATTTCTCAAAATTCTGCACAATGTCGAAAAATCAACAGACTTATTTTCCGATTCTGTGGTATAATAAAATCATAAAAACAAAGGGAGGATCCCCATATGAAAATTGCATTCTTCGACACCAAACCCTACGACAAGCCGTCCTTCGAACGGTTCGGCGAGGCAAACGGTGTGACATTCAAATTTTTCGAAACCAAGCTGAACGAGGACACCGCCGAACTGGCACACGGCTTTGACGGCGTCTGTGTCTTCGTCAACGACACCGTGAACGCGGCGGTGATCGATCGTCTGTACGAAATGGGCGTCCGCGTTGTCGCTCTCCGCTGTGCGGGCTTCAACAACGTGGACATGAAGCACGCTTTCGGAAAAGTCCACGTTCTTCGCGTTCCGGCGTACTCCCCCTACGCGGTTGCGGAACACACGATGGCACTCCTGCTGACCTCCATCCGCCGCATCCACAAAGCGTACATCCGTACGAGAGACTACAATTTCAGTCTGGCAGGCATGACCGGCTTCGACCTGCACGGAAAAACGGTGGGCGTCATCGGTACCGGACGCATCGGACGGGTATTCATCGACATCTGCCGCGGCTTCGGAATGAAGGTGCTCGCGTACGACAAATTCCCGGCGCCCGGTCTCGACAACGGCGACACGATCCGCTACGTCACCCTCGATGAGCTGTTCACGCAGAGCGACATCATCTCCCTGCACGCGCCGCTGACGGAAGACACCTACCACATCATCGACGCGGAAGCGCTTGAAAAGTGCAGACGCGGTGTGGTCCTGCTGAACACCTCGCGCGGTGCGCTGGTGGACGCGGAAGCGCTCCTCGCCGGCATCAAGTCCCGCAAGGTCGGCGCGGCGTGTCTTGACGTATACGAAGAAGAATCCGACCTGTTCTTCGAGGACAACTCCGGACACATTCTGGACGACGACACGCTGGCGCGTCTCATCTCAATGCCGAACGTGATCGTGACCTCGCATCAGGCGTTCCTCACGGAAGAAGCACTCTCGAACATCGCGGAAACCACAGTCGATAATCTCATCGGATTCTTTGAAAACGGACAGTGTCCGAACGAAGTCTGCTTCCGCTGCGGTTCCGCGCAGGACTGTAAAGACGGCAAGTGCTTCTGATCCGCACCACCCTCCACATTCTGATCTGTCACCGGAAAGGGGTCTGACATTATGAAAATGGTTCTTCTCACCGCACTCGGCGTCGGCGGCGCGACAATCTTCGGTTCGCTGATCGGCTTTCTGTTCAAAAAAATCTCGCACCGCTTCTCCGATGTTGTATTATCTTTCGCAGCGGGGGTCATGATGTCCGCCGCCGTCCTCGGTCTGGTACTCCCATCCCTTGAATACGGCGGAAAATACGGTCTGATCATCACGATCGCCGGCATATTTGCGGGTGCGCTCTGCCTGAATCTGATCGACAAGCTCGTCCCGCATCTTCATCGCATGATCGGCTCGGACATTGAGTCCCACCACAACGCCAATCTCAGCAAAGTGCTCCTCTTCGTCACTGCCATCGCGATCCACAACCTTCCGGAAGGCATCGCGGCAGGGGTCGGATTCGGCTCCGGCAACACCTCGCAGGCTCTGATGATCGCGGGCGGTATCGCCCTCCAGAACATCCCCGAAGGCATGGTCATCATCGGTCCCATGCTTGCCGCCGGTGTCACCCCGAAGAAGACCTTTATCTGCGCCATGATCACCGGTCTCGTCGAAGTCGCCGGTACCCTGCTCGGCTTCTTCGCAGTCAGCCTGGCGTCGGCAATCCTTCCCTTTGCTCTCGCGTTTGCCGGAGGGACAATGCTCTATGTCGTGAGTGATGAAATGATTCCCGAAACCCATCACAGCGGAAACAGCGGCGTAACCTACGCGCTGCTCGTCGGGTTCTGTCTCATGCTTGTGACCGATGTGCTGCTGGGGTAGGCTACAAAATATAATAAATGCAATAATTACGTTCTTGAGGGGAACCTTTTCAGAGGAAAGGTTCCCCTCAAACTTCCTTCCAAACCTCTATGGTCTGCGGGAGTCATCAAAAATCTCCTGAGGACTTCAGGTTTGTACCATACAAACCTGCTGCGGAAGACACAGAGTGTCTTCCGATTAAAGTTTTTGCGGAACTTTTTTCAAAAAGCGACCGTTTTCCCTTTCCAGACCCTTTGCATTCACAACATTTTATTCATCAAAAAGCGGAATTACGTGTGATATGCCGAATATCGATTGAAATAGTATGAAAAAAATGTTATAATACTATTAATCTCAAACATTTCATAATCACAAAGAAGGAGAATCGAACGCATGAAAAAGATTCATTCCACCGAAGATTTCAACAGCAGAGTCAAGCAGATCCTCATTACGGAAGAGGAGATCAAAGCCGCCGTCGAAGAGGCGGGCAAAAAGATCAGCACCCTCTATGACGGACGTCCCATTCTGCTCGTCAGCGTCCTCAAAGGCGCATTTGTATTCATGGCCGACCTGTGCCGCGCCGTTACCGTTCCGTGTGAGATCGGCTTTATGTGTGCAAAGAGCTATTATCAGGGTACCGTTTCGTCCGGCGTGGTCAAGATCACGATGGACCTCGACCAGGACGTCAGCGGATACCATGTCGTCATCGTTGAAGACATCATTGACACCGGCCGTACGCTGAACGACATCGTAAAGCTGCTCAAGGCACGCAACCCCATCTCCCTGCACGTTGTCACCCTGCTCGACAAGCCGTCCAGACGTCTCGTTGACTTCAAGGCGGATATCTCCCTGTTCACCATCCCCGACCTGTTCGTTATCGGCTATGGTCTCGACTACGGTGAATACTTCCGCAACCTCCCGTACATCGCGGAATATACCGAGGAGGCTTCCGATGCTGAATAAACTCTTCAAGCTGAAGGAAAACAATACGACATTCAAAAACGAGATCATCGCGGGGATCACCACGTTCATGACGATGGCGTACATCCTCGCCGTCAACCCCAGCATTCTCGCCGACGCCGGCATGGACCCGACCGCCGTTCTCCTTGCCACCGCCATCGCTTCCTTCATCGGCAGTGCCTGCATGGCGCTGATGGCAAACCTTCCGTTCGTCCTCTCCGCCGGTATGGGACTGAATGCATTCTTCGCCTACACCGTCGTCCTCGGCTTCGGCTATCCCTGGCAGGTCGCCCTGCTCGCGGTCTTCGTCGAAGGTCTGATCTTCATCGTTCTTTCCCTTACCAATGTCCGCGAAGCCATCTTCAACGCCATTCCGTTTGCACTCAAACAGGCGGTTTCCGTCGGGATCGGTCTGTTCATCGCCTTTATCGGTCTCCAGAACGCCGGTCTTTCCGTAGGCAATGCCTCCACACTCGTTTCCATCACCAGCTTCACGGAAAACTTCACAACCTCCGGTATCTGTGCCGTTCTCGCGATCGTCGGCACGTTCCTGACCGCGATCCTCTACATCAAGCAGGTCAAGGGTTCCATCCTGATCGGTATCCTCGCAACGTGGATCCTCGGTATCCTCTGCCAGTTCACCGGAATCTATACCCCCACCCCCGAAGCAGGCTACTACTCCCTTCTTCCCGTGTTTGAAATGACCGACTTCTCCAGGCTCGGTACTACCTTCGGTCAGTGCTTCAATCTCGATATGGTCGGCGTGGATATTTTCAATTTCATCGTCATCGTCTTCTCGTTCCTGTTCGTTGACCTGTTCGATACCCTCGGTACGCTGATTGGTGTCAGTACCAAGGCGGGCATGCTCGACAAGGACGGCAAGCTCCCGAAGATTCGCCCCGCTCTTCTTGCAGACGCGATCGCGACCAGTGCGGGTGCCGTTCTCGGTACCTCCACCACCACGACCTTCGTGGAATCCTCCGCAGGCGTTGCGGCAGGAGGACGTACCGGTCTTACCGCAATGACTTCCGCAGTGCTGTTCCTCATCTCCATGCTGTTTGCCCCGATCTTCACGGCGATCCCGTCCTTCGCGACCGCTCCCGCCCTGATCATCGTCGGCTTCCTCATGTTCAGCAACGTCACCCAGCTCAAACTTGACGAAGACAACTACACCACGGCGATTCCCGCGTATCTCTGCGTCATCGCAATGCCGCTGTTCTACAGTATTTCCGAAGGTATTTCCCTCGGTGTAATTTCCTACGTTCTCCTCAACCTCGTCTGCAAAAAGACAAAGGAGATCAACCCGATCATGTACGTCCTCGCCGTACTGTTCATTCTCAAGTACATCTTCTTATAATAAATAAAAAATCAGGTGAGATACCGGACGGTATCTCACCTTTTTTATTTGGTTTTATGTCCTGTGCCGCCGCAGCTTCCGCCGCATTTGCCGCCGCACTGTTTTGCATGGGGACAGCCGATGCAGGTCTCGCCGCGTTTCTTTGCACGATACAGGTAGAAACCCGCGGCTCCGGCGATGCACAGGAGAATCAGCACAAGAATGATATCAGTCAGCATAAATTACAATAAGTTACTTTTTTACCGTACCCGTCTGCCTGTTGTTCTTCACGATCAGCGCAAGCACGATCGCCGCCATCACGAGGATCGCGATCAGACCGGCAATTGCCGCACCGACGTTGAGTGCACCGCCGGTTACGACGGTACCGATGGTGTATACAAAGTACGCCACGGTATAGCCGACTGCGAGCTGGAGACCGATGCCGCCCCAGAGCCACTTTGCGCTCTTCATTTCCGCGTTCATCGCGCCGATTGCAGCAAAGCACGGAGGAGAATAGAGGTTGAACATCAGGTAAGCGAGGGCAGCGACCTTGGTGATCGCCATCACGCCGGCAACTTCCGCGCCCGCACCTTCCATGAGGGCGAGTTCTTCGGTGTCAATGAGATTCTCCAGACCGACGAAGCAGACGGCGAGAGTACCGACCACGTTTTCCTTTGCGATGAAGCCGGTAATGGCTGCGGCCGCGAGTTCCCAGCTGAGAACGCCGACGATCGGAACAAGAAGATAAGCAAACGGGCCTGCGATGGATGCGAGAATGGAAGAGTCTGCGGACTCAGCGACCTGGAAGGACCAGGTGAAAGTCTGCATGATCTGTACGACCATGTTGCAGAGGAGGATGATGGTCGCAGCTTTTACAATGTATGCCCAGCCGCGGCTGCACATGGACTTGAATGCCCCCCAGAGAGACGGGATCTTGTATTCGGGAAGTTCAATGATGAAGAAGGATTTCTTTGCTTTATGACCGGTGATCTTGTTGATCAGAAGAGCACCGAGGAAAATCAGAAGGATGCCGGAGAGGTACATCACCGTGCTTACCCAGCCGGCATCGTCGAAAAATGCACCGGCAAAGAGGGCGATGACCGGAATCTTCGCGCCGCAGGGCATGAACGGAGCGAGCATGGCAGTTGCACGGCGTTCCCGTTCGTTGCGGATGGTACGGGATGCCATGACACCGGGAACGGCACAGCCGATGCCGATGACAAAGGGAATGACAGATTTGCCGGAAAGACCGACTCTCTTGAAGATCGGGTCAAGAACGACCGCCACGCGGGACATATATCCGCAGTCTTCGAGGAGAGCGATCAGGAAGTACATGACCATAACGAGCGGGAGGAAGCCGACAACGGCTGCGACACCGCCGATCACACCGTCAACGAGGATTGCGTAAAGAAGCGGGTTTGCGCCTTCGAGAAGTCCGCCGACCCAGCCCTGGAAGGCTTCGAGCCAGCCGACGAGGAGATCGGCGATCGGAGTACCGATCCAGACCTGAGAAATCTGGAACACGAGGAACATGACGACCGCGAAGATCGGAATGCCTGCCCACTTGTTCGTGAGAACCGCGTCGATCTTGTCGCCGACGTTCTTGTCCTTCGTGAGAATCTTGCGCTTTTCAACGTCTCTGACGATCCTGTTGACATATTCGAACCGCTTGCGGTCCGCTGCTTCGACCGCCTGCTTGCTGGTCAGGTCCACGTCCCCCTGACGATAGGGAACGGACTGCGTCTTGCCCGCACGTGCGGCTGCCGCTTCAATGACTGCCTTCAGACCGTCCGCAGAGGTAGCGGTGGTGTTGATTACGGGACAGCCGAGCTTTGCGGAAAGCGCATCAACGTCGATCGTAGTTCCCTTCTTTTCGTTGATGTCACTCTTGTTCAGGGCAACAACAACGGGAATGCCGAGTTCCATAAGCTGTGTGGTAAAGAACAGGCTGCGGCTGAGATTGGTCGCGTCCACGATGTTGATGATAACGTCGGGATTCTCGTTTTTCACGTAGGAGCTGGTAACGCTCTCTTCGGAGGTGAAGGGGGACATGGAGTATGCGCCGGGAAGGTCAACGGCAATGAGCTGTTCGCTTCCGTTGTAATACACTTTCCGGATCGGGTGTTCTTTCTTGTCTACGGTTACGCCTGCCCAGTTTCCGACTTTTTCGTTGCGTCCGGTCAGCGCATTGTACATGGTTGTCTTACCGGAGTTCGGGTTGCCGGTCAATGCAATTCTCATAAAGTGTTTCTCCTTCTGAAACTCAACTTACGGATCCTCTCGGATAAAAACTTCCGCCCAGAGTTAGCTCACGCTAACTTTCATTCAAAAAAACAATCTTCGGATTGTTTTTTCAGCTGTCAGACAATGATTGCCTCAGCGAGCTGATCATCGATGCTGTAGCGCGCATCCTTGATGGAAACAACGCATCCGCGTCTCCGATGGGTAACTACCGTGATCGTTTCGCCGCTGTAGCAGCCGAGCGAGAACAGGAACGAATTCAGTTCCTCATCGTCGGTCTCGATCCGCTGAATGACGTATTCCTTTCCTTCCTGTGCCTGCTTTAAAGTCATATGTATCACCGTTTATCCTGACATTGTTATAGGTTTTCGTCTTCGGTTAGCCCTTTCTAACCACTGCCCCAAAAGCAAGGTTAGCCTTTACTAACCTTGCTCATTATAACATGCATATTCCTGTTTGTCAACGGTTTTCCGCAGATTTCTGAAATATTTTTCAAAAAACTCCCACCGGCATTTTTCTGGATTTCAGAGCAATAAATATTATGCAGAAAGCAGGTACAACATCCATGATCCGGACACGGAAATACATAATTTCTTCCTTAATATATTATGTTTCGAAGCGGTTGTCGTTCTTATGCAAAAATAATAGTTAAATTACCAAATTATTTTTTCAACAGATTTAAATTATGCATTGACAAGATATGGATTGTGTGCTATACTTTTAATATGTTATCTGTTGAATTTATGCCCTCTGCATGACATAATATTCTGCAGCAAAAACCACCAGCACACACAAGGGAGAAAATGATGCGCAAAAAACTATCAACCCTCTTCCTGTATGTCATGACAGCAATTATGATATTTACTGTCCCGGTATCTGCCACGATTCCTTCCTTTGGAATCGGCTCCGGATCCGGAATCTGCGAAGGATATGACTGGGAAGATTTCTTCAAACCCGAATGCCCGGAACTTCCGGAAAAACCCGAATGCCCCAGTATTCCCGAGCTTCCCGAAAAGCCCGAATGCCCCGATATTCCCGAGCTTCCCGAAAAGCCCGAATGTCCCGATATTCCCGAGCTTCCCGAAAAGCCTGAATGCCCCGGTATTCCCGAGCTTCCCGAAAAGCCTGAATGCCCCGGTATTCCCGAGCTTCCCGAAAAGCCCGAATGCCCCGGTATTCCCGAACTTCCCGAAACCCCCGAAAAGCCGGAAGACAATTCCGGTGACGCCCCCCTCTACTGGGATTATGAAATTATCAGCATGCCCGGGGTGGATAATGTATCTGCAGGTATCGAAAGCGTGACGTTTGCCGGCAGTACGATCGGTCAGAACGAAAGCGATGTTACCGTCAGCGAAGCAATCGAAGGCGGCAGCATTGTAATCAAGGCCAAGGAAGGCTATCTGATCACTTCTTACCGTATCGTCTGCGGTCTCAAGTATGTCTGCTTCACTGGAACCAGGGTAAACTTTGAAGGTCAGGAAGAAGTGACTGTCAATGTCAGCAAGGAAGACTTCGACCACATCAGCGGCAAGACTCCGTACTACATTCTGATCAGCACGATTCTGGCTCCCTGCAAGCATACTGTTACGTACGAATGGACCGGTGCTCCCGAAGCAGCAGACCTTCCGGTTGATTCCGGCGAATACAAGCCCGGCGAAACCTACACGGTAGACGGTACTTACACCGCAGGCACTGTAATCAATAAGGTCGACGAATACGGAAACGTGATCGGAACCTATACCTTCTCCGGCTGGAAACTCTGCGGAAACATTGTGACCGGCGAACAGAAAATGGGATTCTGCGATGTCGTTCTTGAAGGCGAATGGACATACGAAGAAGTTGAACTTGAAACCTACACCATTACTTACCTCTGGGACGATACCGCTCCCTCCGGTGAATATGCTCAGGATGTTCCCGTTGACAGCAACGAGTACGTACTGAATCAGCCTTATTCCGTTGACACCTCTTATATCAAGGGGGTAACAACTGTTGAAAAGATTGATGAAAACGGCAATGTAACCGGCAAGTGGACGTTCAACGGCTGGGATAAGGAAGACGGCAAAATTTCCGGCAACCTTACCATCACCGGCAGCTGGACTTATGAACAATATCCCTCACCGGTAGATCCTGTCGCATCCGTTTATAAGGTAGAACATTACCTTGAGCAGGAAGACGGCTTCTACGAACTGTTCGAAACCGACTTCCCCCTGTACGGCGAAATCGGTGTAACAGCTGAAGTTGAACCCAATGAATACGAAGGCTATACCTTCAACGAAAAAGTTTCCACGACCTCCGGTACGATCGTAAAAGCGACTGTTGGCGAAGACGGCGAAGTTCTCTGTCTTGTTCTGACTCTCTACTACGATCTCGAAGAAAAGCCTGAAGAAGATCCCGAAGACAAGACCTACACGGTAACCTACATCGTTGATGGCAAGATTTATTCCGTGAAGGAATACAGCGCCGGCGATACTGTTAAGGTCAAGGATAAGCTTGAAGATAAGAAAGACGCCGAATTCAAGGGCTGGTATTACCCCGACAATATTTCGGTAAAGAACGGAAAGTTCGTTATGCCCGATGAAGATGTTGTGATCGAAGGTTACTTCAAAGACCTGCCCTACATCCCCGCTCTTCCTGAAAAAGACGGTACGATCAAGATCACCAAGGAACTGAAGGCTCCCGCAGATTATGACGGCGACACCGTTTTTACCTTTGAACTTTACAGAAACGGTACCGACAAGGATGATCTCTATACGATCGTCAAAGTTGAAGCCGGTGACACAGTGCGTGTAAAGGTCGCATCCGGTACATACTACATTTACGAAGCAGATGCGGAACAGAAGGGCTATCTCCTGACCGCTTCCTGCAGCGCAAAGAACAACAAGCTGCGTGTTGAAAGCGGCAAGACCACATCCGTGACCTTCACGAATGTATACGACGAAAAGCAGCCGCAACTCCCCATGCTCGAAAAGGATGACCACTTCGGTTACATCATCGGCTATCCGGACAGCACCGTTCGTCCGAACAGCAACATCACCAGAGCGGAAATCGCGACAATTTTCTTCCGTATGCTTACCGACGAAAGCCGTGATTACTACTGGTCTCAGGAAAATGATTTCATTGACGTAGCAAGAGAAGACTGGTTCAATAACGCGATCTCCACCCTTGCGAATGCAGATATCCTCTCCGGTTACGCAGATAACACCTTCCGCCCCAACGCTCCGATCACCCGCGCAGAACTCGTAAAGATCGCAGTAGCGTTCTACAATTCCGATGCGGTTATTGATGCTGAATTTACCGATACCGCAGGACACTGGGCAGACTCGTTCATCAACTCTGCATACAGCCTCGGATTCATCAACGGTTACGAAGACGGTTCCTTCCGTCCCGACCAGGCTGTGACCCGTGCAGAAGCAATGAAGATCATCAACCGTACTCTCGGCAGATATCCGATTGCCGACGGCCTCCACGAAGACATGATTGTCTGGTCCGATAACCTCAACAAAAACGTTTGGTATTATGCAGACGTTCAGGAAGCGACCAACTCTCACAAGTATATCTGGGTCTCCGACGAGATCGAATACTGGACCGGTATCCTTCCCGTCCGTGACTGGGCAGCTCTTGAAAAGACTTTCTCCGACGCATACGACGGAAAGTAATTGAATATCAGGAGAAATCCACAGGGAGAAACTTGAATGTTTCTCCCTGTTTTTTATTCGATTCTGTAAAAGCCTGATACTGCTGCATACCCGTTTGTGAGCGCCGCAGGATCCCTCCGGCACCGTGTTCCGTTGTTCACGTATCCGTTGTATACAGAGAATCTTCCCTGCCCTTCCGGCCTGTGATATGCGTTGTGTATAAAATAAAAAGTCCCCCATACGGGGGACTTTTTATCGCTGTCCGTTTTCAGGCGGACCGGATCCGAAGATCTTAGTTAGCGAAATTGTAGAGCATGGTAGCTACGAGAGAACGTGCAGCAGGAGTCTGCGGGAAGAGGTAATCTTCTTCGCCAACTTCAACGCCTTCGTAGATGCCTTCAGCAACTGCCCAGGTCATAGCTTCTGCTGCCCATTCGGATACGTCAGCCGCGTCAGCATAGTCTGCTGCGAGGTCGTATTCTGCAACAACATCGAGTTCGATGAATGCAGTGTAACGAGCAAGGATAACAGCTGCCTGTTCAACGGTGATTTCATCGTTGATACCGAAGGTGCCGTCGCCATAACCGAGAACGATACCGTTATCAGCTGCCCATACAACGTAAGGAGCATACCATTCGCCTTCAACTACATCTGCGAACGTATTTTCGCCAACGTAATCTTCGGTGATACCATGGAGTCTGCCGAGAACGGTTACAAACATTGCACGGGTCATAGTGGTTGCGGGAGCGAATTCGATTTCAGAAACGCCCTTGAAGAGACCATTTTCATATACGAATTCAATTGCTGCATAGTAGGAATCGGATTCGTAGATGTCAACGAAGGGATTTACCCATGCTTCTTCAACGATAGCTTCGTCGATTACAACAGGTTCTTCAATTTCTTCTTCAACTTCAACCTTTACACTGTCCTTATTTGCCTTCTGCTGACGGAGTGCGTGGAGACGGATGGACTGTACGAGGTAAGACCACTTGTTGTCGTCTACCTTGTCGTCTACCTTTTCGATTTCACGGGTTTCCTTTACGCCGCAGACGGAGCAGATTCTCTGTTCGAGACCTTCTTCATCTTCAGTAGCTTCTTCAACTACTTTCCAGTCGCCCCACTTATGACCGAGAGCCTTGATGGTTTCAACAACATCATCACCGCATACAGTACAGGTGAAAGTTCTGGAACCAGCTTCGGTGCAGGTAGGTTCAACTACAACTGCATCGCCGTACTTGTGAGCTGCAGGGATTACAAGATCCTTATCAGCAACACGGTTGTTGCCTTCAGCATCGCTGTACTTAAAACCGCACTTATCGCATACATAGTATGCCTTAGTGCCGTTTTCTTCGCAGGTTGCAGGAACTTCTTCTACGAGAGTGAGGGTCTTGCATACGTGGTTGAGCATCGGAATATCTTCTTCTTCAACGTCGCCGCAAACGCCGCAGACTCTCTGCTTGAGACCAACAGTATCTTCAGTAGCTTCTTCAACTACTTCCCATTCGCCCCAGGTGTGTTCCGCGAGCGGAATTTCTTCCGTATAAGTATGACCACAAGCATCACAGGTATAAGTAAGAACACCAGTATCAACACAAGTGGCACTTTTAGTAACTTCGGAAGAGTAAGTTTCATGGATACAATCAACAGTAGCAGAGAAAGAAACTGCTGCATATGCATCCTGAGCACCGGAAACTTTTTCTTCACCTACCGTACAAGCAATTGTAAATTCACCCTTTGCAACTGCCTTAAAGGTAAGCTTCAGAACCTTGCCGTCCGCAGCAGCGATACCTGCATCCAGAGTATCTTCTGCTACGTAGGTTGCGCAGTTTTCAGAATAGTCGCGCAGCGTATAGCCTTCTTCAATGAGAAGTGCTTCATCTGCGTCAGTGGTCTGTTCAAGTACTTCGGAATCGTAGGTAACATCAAGTACAAGTGCACTGATATTCGCATAATCTTCCAGAGTTACATAAACATCGAATTCATCACCAATGTAAATTTCTGTTGCATCGCAAACAATAGCCGCCTCTGCATGAGGTTCTTTTACTACATTGATCGCAGCCTTGACTTCATACACAGACTTTTCAGTACCGGATTCTTCACCTACAGTACAAACGATTTCCGTTACACCGTCAGCAATAGCTTTGAAGCTGAGCTTCAGAACCTTGCCGTCCGCAGCAGCAATACCTGCATCCAGAGTATCTTCTGCTACGTAGGTTGCGCAGTTCTCAGCATAGTCCTTCAGCATAACGCCTTCTTCAATGAGAAGCGCTTCGCCGTCAGCGGTGGTCTGTTCAAGCACCTCGGAATCATATGTGATATCAAGCACAAGTGCAGTGATATCCGCATAATCTTCCAGAGTTACATAAACATCGAATTCTTCACCAATTACCACTTCAGCTTTGCTGTCAATGGCTGCCACAGCATGTGCTTCGTCCGCAAAGACGACCACATTGAGACACGACATGACAAACAAAGCTGCCATGATTAGTGAAAGTGTCTTCTTCATGTCTTCTTTCCTCCAAAAAATTTAATTAATAGGATATTTATCAGGGAGCAGGCTGTATTTCACTAAATAAATAGCATCATCAGAGTTGACATTGCCATCCTTCGTGAAATCCATTGTTCCCGGATAATCAACAGGGTATCTGTCGGGAAGAAGCGAATTCTTTACAAGGAGAATAGCGTCTTTGGAATTTACAGCGCCATTCATGTCGATATCCCCAGTAATATATGTAAGGATATCAAGCTCTTCGCCATACTCGACAGTCTTTTCACAGTCATTACAGTATACATCACCGCTATAGCCCTTTTCCTCAGTGGTAGCAGGCTTATAGTTGATGAGTTCCGTATTGACGTGATTGTCTGCGTCAACAGGAATTTCGATGGATTCAAGTACATCAGTACCAGCTTCATCGCTGTAGTTCTTGCCGCATGCTGCGCAGTTGTAGAATGCAGTAGTACCGCCGGATACGCAGTTCGGTTCGCCGGCTTCGTTGTAGACCAGTGCTTCCGGATGCGCGGTGGGATCGATCGCAATCACCAGAGCGGTTTCCAGATCTGCTTCTGCTACTTCAACGAAGGCTTCTTCACCGGTTTCCGTATTGGTTTCCTTTACAAAATACTTGCCGCAGACTCCGCAGGTCCAGTAAGGCTTCTTACCTTCTGCCGCACAGGTTGCCGCATAACCAGCATCGGTAGGTTCTTCGGGAAGAATAGCGTGCGGAATCATTTCGGTAACAACAGCTTCTGCAGTAGTTTCAACGAACACGGTTTCACCGGTTTCTTCGTTGATTTCCTTTACAAGGTAACGGCCGCAGAGTTCGTTCTGGCAGATCCAGTGTTCTACCTTACCGGTTGCGGTACAGGTTGCTGCCTCTGCTTCCACATGGGTCAGGTTTTCACCTTCGATGTGGTCATGTGCCACGAGATATTCCTGAACGGCACCGCAGTCAGGACAGGTTGCTTCATAGCCGGTCACCAGTTCCGGAGCCTCAGCATCTTCCTTGAGAGCGATAACAGTACATTCATGGATGCTGTTCTTGGGGCAGTCTCTTACCGGGCATACGCCGTGGAAGTGCATGCAGGATACGAGTTCGGTGTTGTCTTCGTTCCATACAGGTTCGAAAGCATCTTCACCGGCAACATCCTTGTCATGCTCCAGAGAACCGTCAACATTTTCCTGGAAATCGTTGCAGCGGAAGCATACATAACCGATGTTGGAACCGTCGATGCTGTTTTCGTTGGAGGAGTAGTCCTGATAGAAGTAATGGCATTCCAGTTCGGTTTCTTCTTCGGAAATAACCTTGGTGGAGCCGTCACTCAGACCGAATTCAGTGGTTCTGTCTTCCGTGAATGCAGCGCTGTTACAGGTTGCGTTCATGGAGAACGGTGCGGTTGCACCTTCCTTGCGGTCGGCAAGCATTGCGTCCATCTTCATGATGTCCACAATGTTTGCACACCACATGAATTCGACGTTGGTGTTTTCTTCTTCGTCGTTTTCTTCTTCCTCTTCTTCATCTTCTTCCATGAAGCGGTAGTAGTCGGGGTTGAAGTTGACGGCTTCTACCGCGTACGGATCGTCATTCGGAGCGAAGCTGTTGGAGTAGTTGGTACCGATGCTGACGTACAGAGCGGGGATAACACATCTGTTATCACCCATTCCGTCCTGACCGTAATCCACAAAGTTCCCCATCTGGTCCAGGATGACATTGTCTTCCCAGTATACCATATCATTGATCATGATACTTGCAATGGGCTTGTCAACTACGGTGAAGGATTCCGTACCGGAGATACCTTCTCTTTCCGCGGTTTCAGGAGTGAAGAAAGACATACCTTCGAAGGGTCTGCCGTCGGTAATGGAGTTTACAACATTATATTCCTTGAGCTGGGTAACGCTGTCGTCATCCACGTCGTAAACCAGGATGCGGTTTGCGATGTTGAAGTACAGTTTGCCGTCACCGTCAGAGTTCTTCTGGGAATTGCTGTTGTACATCATTGCGAGGGAGTGGTTGAGGTCGGGATACTGTTCGTTGTAAATCTTATCCAGCTGAACGAGATCGTACCACGGGAAATCTGCCTTGTTAGCTTCGGTAACTTCCGTATCCTCTGCTACATCGCCTGCAGCACCGTAACCGAAGTGGAAGAGAACTTCCGCATAACGGTCTTCGTACTGATTCATGCTCATCTGGTCGTTGTTGTTTGCGTTGGCGTTGGCGGGACGGTCCCCCTTACCGGACGGACGAACCATGAGGGTGTCCGCGTTATCGGGGTCATTCTTGTACTGCATCATTTCTTCGTCGCTCATGTCGATGTCGCCGAAGTCATTGCCGGATCCGCCTTCTTCTTCATCACCAAAGATATCTTTCAGTGCGGAGTAAGAGTTTGCGGCACCTTCAATGTAGTACCAGTTCTTCTGGTAGTAAATGATTTCGCCGGTCGCATTGCTGAACCAGGTCTGTTCGTACTGATCATCCGCGTAAGCAACTTCTTCGGAAGAAGACTTTGCGTACCAGATATCGAAACCGTCTTCATCCTTTTCATATACAGGGTTCATGGTTTCGATGTCGATCTTGGGACCCAGTGCCTCTGCCGGAAGCTCGTAACCGCTGTAATCGATCGGGTTGCCGTTTTCATCGATCATCGGAAGATCGGCATTGTTCAGAGGAATTCTGAAGAATTCCTGACCGTCGTAGAGAGAGTCGAAATAGTCGAAGTTTCCGTCGAACATATCGAGGAAGCTCTGCGGGGAGTTCATGAAGTACATGTGGCTGATATTACCGTCGGTTTCCACACGATACTGGGAAATAACTTCCACGTTGATATCGTCGTAGCAGGCGTCGGTGTAGTACCAGCAGTAGCCGTCTTCATCGAGAGGAGTTTCTGCCGAAGAGGAGAGACCGTGGGTATCCGCGTCAAGGCGGATCGCGTTGAAGTAGTGAGGTTCGTTGAAGATCGCGTCCCCATCACCGAAACCGGAGTCGGCACCCGCAACGCTGCTTTCCGCAACATTTGCGTGGAACTTGATCTGAACAAAGTCGATGATATGGTCGGCACTTTCGGTGAGCCATTCGCCGCCCTTCTTATAATATTCGGGGAAAGCGTGCTGCACGAGAAGTGCGTATGTAGCCGCATAACCGAGACAAACCGCACCATAGCTGGGCGTGCCGCTGAGAGAACCGAGCTGGCTGGAGAGCAGCGTACCGAACGCAGTCATGGTGATCGGGTCACTGCCGCCGCCTTCGCCGGACTTCATGTCGATCAGGGACTGCATATCGAACGAAGCGTTCTTTGCGAGCCAGTCATGGAGAACGAGCATCTTCTGGATATCGGTCATGTCGTTCGTGAGGATCGCCATGGATTCTTCCAGCATCATGTCGAGAACCTGACCGTACTGCATTACATAGGAAATGAATGCCTGCGGCAGCATTTCGACCATCATATCCATCTCCGTGTTCGGGATATAGTTGCCGCCCTGGTTGACCAGGGTCTTGACTGCGTCAAGAGGAGTTGCTTCGGTGTTCTTGCTGGTCCAGAACGGAACGGCAACACCGAAATACTGCGGATATGCGTCGTTGAACTTGACCATTTCCGCGTAGTGAATCTTCAGTCTTTCGGATGTGACATTGAGTACATCGGAAACAGGATAAACAAATCCGTTTTCATCCGTGAAGGTCATGGTCGCGGTCCTGATTTCGGAACCGAGTTCCGGCCAGAGTTCCATCGGAGTTGTTTTCAGGAATTCTGCCATTTCTTCCTCTGTCTGTCCTCCGAGCACACCGTCAGTAATCGTCAGTTCAGCACCGTCCGCAGTGGAGAAAGTCGCGCCGCATTCGGTACATTTTACGGAAGCGGTCTGACAATCGTACATGATCTTTCTCATGACGGTGACACCGATACCGGTTTCCGGATCGTAAAT
>JAFQFS010000036.1 GCA_017398585.1 Clostridia bacterium | reverse complement strand
GAATCACCCCGACCAGAGGAAGTGTCCTCTGGACACCTCCGTTCTTGCAGTCGGGCAGTTGAGACATCCACCGACACGCTTCTGTCGGTGCAAGGGTTGCGCAGATATAGGCTAACCGCGGGAAAAAAACAACGTACGGTCAACAAAATACCGCCACCCTTTCGCCCGCGGTTAGCAGAATCTGAAACTGACAGTTTGCAGTCACGAAATCGAGAAAGATGTGGGTAGTTGTTCCGTATTTGATAAACCCAAACGTACGATTTATAGAGCGGGGTGATTCACAAGAGGGTGCCGCTCCGGGCATCCTCTTGTGCGCCGTCCGCGCAGGACAATGTCCGATCTGCACTCGCAGACGCCGAACAAATCCGACGTCCTCACAGAGGAAAAATAAAAACGATCGCAGGGAGTTTTTTTCTACCTTATTAACTATACCATGTTCGGGCGATTCTGTCAAGAATTCTGGTGCCAGGAAAATAAATTTTAACAAAGCAGACGAAATACTTGACTTCTTCCGTCGAACAGGGTAAAATGTAAGGTGAAAAAGATTCGTTATTCCAAGGAGGATTTTATGATCTGCAACATTCCCGAAGTGAAGCTCGGTATCATCGCGGTATCCAGAAGCTGCTTCCCCATGGCACTCTCCGAACGCCGCCGTGCCGCTCTCGTAGAAGCGTACGGCTCCGGTCTGTACGAATGTCCCGTCACCGTTGAAAACGAACTCGACGCAAAGAAGGCCGTTGAAGACGTCAAGGCAAACGGCGTGAACGCGCTGTTTGTATTCCTCGGCAACTTCGGTCCGGAAACGCCCGAAACCCTCATCGGCGACTGGTTCGACGGTCCCATCATGTACGCAGCCGCTGCCGAAGGCGACGGCGACCTGCACGACGGACGCGGCGACGCATACTGCGGCATGCTCAACTGCTCCTACAACCTCGGTCTGCGCGGACGTGCGGCTTACATCCCGTCCTACCCCGTCGGCACCGCGGAAGAACTTGCGGACAAGGTTCGCGAATTCGTTCCGATCGCACGTGCGATCCTCGGTCTCAAGGGTCTGAAAGTGATCACCTTCGGTCCCCGTCCGGACGACTTCCTCGCATGCAACGGCCCGATCAAGCCGCTTTACGACCTCGGCGTAGCCGTTGAAGAAAACTCCGAACTCGACCTTCTCGTTGCGTACAACAAGCACGCGAACGACGAACGCATCCCCGCCAAGGTAGCGGAAATGGAAGCGGAACTCGGTCCGGACAACAAGTACGCGGGCATTCTCCCGAGACTTGCGCAGTACGAACTTACCCTTCTCGACTGGGCGGAACAGCATAAGGGCACGCGCGACTACGTTGCGTTTGCGGGCAAGTGCTGGCCGGCATTCCAGACCGAATTCAAGTTCGTTCCCTGCTATGTCAACAGCCGTCTGACCGCGATGGGCATCCCGGTTTCCTGCGAAGTTGACATTTACGGCGTTCTCTCCGAATACATCGGCGTCTGCGTATCCGGCGCACCGGTAACCCTTCTCGACATCAACAACACCGTTCCGAAGAGCATTTACGACAAGTCGATCTGCGGCAAGTGCAGCGCAAAGCTGACCGAAACCTTCATGGGCTTCCACTGCGGCAACACCTGCTCCAAGCTCCTCAAGAACCCCCACATGGGCTATCAGCTCATCATGAAGCGCGACCTCGAACCCGACCTTCCGGAACCGGACATCACCCGCGGCACCATGGAAGGCAACATCAAGCCCGGCGACATTACCTTCTTCCGCCTCCAGGGCAACGCGGACACCACCCTCCGTGCCTACATCGCTCAGGGCGAAGTTCTTGACGTTGACTGCGAATCCTTCGGCTCCATCGGCGCGTTCGCAATCCCCGAAATGGACCGCTTCTACCGCCACGTCCTCATCCAGAAGAGATTCCCGCACCACGGCGCAGTCGCCTTCGGTCACTTCGGCAAGGCTCTGTATGAAGTCTTCCGTTACATCGGCATCGCCGACATCTCCTACAACCAGCCCAAATCCCTCCCGTATCCGACCGAAAATCCTTTTGACTAATTGAATAATTTTCGCGGGGAAAAACTTTTTGAAAAAAGTTTTTCCCCGCACCCCTTTTCAAAAACTTTAAACTATGGGAAAAGATAAGGTACAGTGCAGATTTTTTGTGAATCTGTATTGTACCTTTGTTTTATGGACGTTTCGTTCAAACTAACCCCGTACTTGAATCCGCATCCGCAAAGATAACCCGCGCGGTTATTGCAAAATTCCCTGCTCTGCGTTACAATATAATCACAATAAACCGGTTTATTTGTTTAAAGTTTTGGGAAAGGATACGCGAAAAAGTCATGTCTATCAACACACAAAAAATCGGAGCGCAGATTGCGATGCTCCGGAAAAACACGGGACTGACGCAGAGCGAACTCGGCGAACGTCTCGGCGTATCGTATCAGGCGGTGTCCAAATGGGAGCGCGGCGAAACCGTGCCCGACGTCGGGATCCTGCTTGATCTTGCAGGAATTCTGCGCACAACCGTCGACAATATTTTATCGGGAGGAGAAAAAATCATGGAATACAGAGGAAAAATCACCGTGGCGGACGTACGCGAAGCGATGACGTGCCTCAAAACAATGGGCGAACTGCTCGGCGAGGACAATCTGCTCTACGCCGCCGCTGTTGAGGGGATCAACACGAAGCTGAACACCACCGTCGAGGAAGCATTCCGCAGCGAACACATTTTTGAGGTATTCGTCAGCGAGGCCCTGCTCTCCTGCATCCGCAACGGCTATTATGTCGATATCACGGACATCAAAAACAACATCAAAAATGAAAAACTCCGCAATTTTGACATTGATTTTGCGGAAAAACACGGAATGAAGTAAAAAAACCCTTTCCATCGCCTAAAAAGGGTTGGGAAGGGGCGCGTGGAAACCTTTTTAAGGAAAAGGTTTCCACGCTTTTCTTCATGTCTCCGAATTTCCTTCGTCCCCGAGAATATCGTGTACTCTGACCATGTACGTTTCAATTTTCCCCGGATCGTCCGCGGAGATCTCGAACACACGTCCGCCGCGGATGAGGTTTTTGTGGCACGCATGGTAGCTGAGGAATCCGTCGTACCCGAGTTTGATGCCGCAGTATTCCGCGGAAAAATCGTTCACGTGGTCGTGACCGCAGAAGATTGCCTTCACGTCCCCGCGCTGGAGGCACGCGGAAAACAGCCCGCCGTTGAGCGGACAGCAGGCGACGTCCTCGAGCTGGGTTCCGTCAAAATCGCAGTCGTCGCGGTGCAGCGTGACCAGTCCGTGCTCCGGAAGCGGGATATGCATGAACATCAGCGCGGGAATCTTCGCGCCGCAGTGACGCTCCATCGCGCACGACGTCTGCCAGTACCACATGATCTGGTCGAAATGGACCGTATCGTACCCGCTCTGCGTGAACGGCGCCGGCTGGAAGAGGCGCATATCCTGCGGAAGCCCGAATTCCTCTTTGAATTCCCGCAGACCGCTGTGCGAATCCAGTCCGAATACATTGAACAGAATCCGCCCGCCGTCCGCGTCGTACACGGGCAGGACATAATTCCCGACCCCCGAGATGTCCTCCGGTCCCGCCTTGGAGACACAGTGCGGATAGGTTTCGTACACCTTCTGCTGTTCCTCGTTCGACAGCCCGAAATTGTCGTCGTGGTTGCCGTAGACGTGCGCCCACGGAATGCCTGCATTCTCCATCGGTGCGGACAGACCGTCGAGCATCTCCCGGAGCTGTTCCGCCGTCTCGATATGGATCACGCCCGGTCCGGCCGTGTCCCCGCCGAACAGGACAAGGTCGGGCTTCACTTCGTCCACCAGTGCCTGCAGGGCGCGGATCGTCTTTTCCGCCGCGTACCCCTTCCCCCCATGAATATCCGACACCATCAGGATCCGGAATCCGCCGTCGGAGTTCCCGTCGGAACTCCTGCGGAAGCGCAGCGGTACTTTTGTGTACAGATCGTACGTTAAATCCTTGTCAAACATGGAAAATCCTCCGTTTTACGGCGTTTCCTCCGCCACTGTTTTTTCAAGTTCCAGAAGCTGTCCGAGATAATTGTACAGCGTTTCTTCGGACATCGAACCCATATGACCGCCTGCAACCACACCGTCCGACGTGATGAAATATGTCAGCGGAATGGAGCTCGCGCCGTACGGACCGGACGCGCTGCCCTTTTTGTCAAAGTAGACCGGCAATGTGTAACCGTTTTCTTCCATGAACGTCTTCACGCCGGAAACGGTCTCAACCTGGCCGTCGGTCAGGTTAATCATCATGAAAGTGAGTTCATCCGCGTATTCCGCCGCCGCTTTGTCAAACGCCGGAAGCTCGGATTTGCACGGACCGCACCACGTTGCCCAGAAGTTCAGGACAATCGGCTTGCCGTCCTCGAGACGGTCGGCAAGGGTCACGTCCGCGCCGTCCGCGTCAAGCACCGTGAAGTCGGGGGCGATGACTTCCTCTTCTTCCGTCGGCTCGGTTTCCTCCGGCGGAACGGCTCCGGCCTCCTCGGAACCGAGATCGGCGGATACCGTGTCGCCGCTTCCCGGAAGGGCAAGTTCCGTCTGCGGCGGGGTGTAGTTTTTCGTCAGTGCGTTGTAGCCGATCACCGCCACGGCGAAAATCCCGACGAACAGTGCGGCGAAAAGAATATAGTTTACTTTGTTGTTCTTCATATTTACCTCTTTACCTCACGAAAATACGGATAACAGGGCGTTCAGCAGCCCGAACATCATCGCGATACCGACGATGATCAGGAACACGCCGCAGACGATGTTGACCACGCGGTAATGCCGCTTGATCGCCCCGAACACGGTGTTCAGTTTGTCAATCAGAATTGCCGAAACAAGGAACGGGATCCCCAGCCCCAGCGAATACGTCAGCAGAAGGAGCGTTCCCTGTGCAGCACCGCCGGACGACGACGCCATCATGAGTGCGGAACCGAGAAACGCGCCGACGCACGGCGTCAGGCTGACGGAATAGATCACGCCGAACAGGAAGGCGGAAAATACACTTGTGACCGAGCGTCCGCCCTGCATTCCTTTGAAAAACGGCAGGCGGATGACGTCGAGATAGGACAGCCCGAACACGATCACGAGCGCGCCGCTTACAATGTTGACGGCAGTCTGATGCCGCGCGAGGAGCTGACCGAGCGTTCCGGCGAACAGACCGAGCAGGGTGAACACCGCCGTGAAGCCGAGGACGAACGCCAGAGCACGGACGAGCGTGCGGTGCTTTTTGTCGGCGTTCCCTGCGAAATACGAGACGTACAGCGGGAGCATCGGCAGCATGCACGGAGAAATGAAGGAAATGAACCCTTCGAGAAAAGTGATAAGATACTGCATGGAAACCTCCATCGGTTTTGGTTGGTTTTATTATACCAGATAAATGCACGGAAAACGGTGACTTTGTCACTTTTTTTTTAAAAAATTCTGCAGAAAACAAGAAAAAAGCTGTAAGCCTAAGCCTACAGCTTTCCATGCACTTGAGCAATCCAAATCCGAACCAAAAGTCTCCTCCGAGACCTCGTTTTTCACATCATGAAAAGTGATGGTTTGGGTACCCTCTTTGTAGTTGAAGGTAATGAGCATTTTGTCATCGTACAGGAATATCGCATTGAT
>JAFQFS010000035.1 GCA_017398585.1 Clostridia bacterium | reverse complement strand
GGTGAGGGTCTTTTCGTTTACGGAGTAAACGATGGTCTTGAGGTCGTTGCCTGCGGGAGCAGAGATAACAACCTTCTTAGCGCCTGCGTCGATGTGAGCCTGGCTCTTTTCCTTGGAGGTGTAGAAACCGGTGCATTCGAGAACTACGTCAACACCGAGTTCGCCCCACGGGCAGTCAGCAGCGTTCTTTTCAGCGTAGATCTTGAGGGTCTTGCCGTCTACAGTGATGGTGTCTTCACCAGCTTCAACGGTGTGACCGTCGTAACGACCCTGAGCGGTGTCATACTTGAGAAGGTGAGCGAGCATCTTGGGGCTGGTGAGGTCGTTGATAGCAACTACTTCGTAGCCTTCAGCACCGAACATCTGGCGGAATGCGAGACGACCGATACGACCGAAACCGTTAATAGCAACTTTTACAGACATTTTGAGTTTCCTCCAACTATTTATATATTATTACTTGGGTAGCGTAACTTCACGAGAGCGCAAGTTTAATCTGCCCCCTCAAGACTATATTTTATACTATTTTGCGCAAATATACAATAGTTTTTTCGAACTTTATGAAAAATTTACCGTTTTCATAAAATTTCTTTGCGGGGGATGGATATTTCGTGCGAAATGTCAAGGGGATGTCCCTGCGGACAGGGCAGGATGTCCGCGTGCAGACGGCGTACTGTTGATTGTCTGCGAGTGCAGACCTGACTTTGTCCTGCGCGGACAGCGCACAAGAGGGCTTCCAGGGCGAAGCCCTCTTGTGAATCACCCCGCCCGGTGAAAACGTACGTTTTGCCTTATCAAATACGGAACAACTGCCCACAGCTTTCTCGATTTCGTGACTGCAAACTGTCAGTTTCGGATTTCTGCTAACCGCAGGCGAAAGGGTGACGGTATTTTGTTGACTGCACGTCATTCTTTTCTGCGGTTAGCCTATATCTTCGCAACCCTTGCACCATATGTGCGTGTCGGTGGTTGTCTCAACTGTTCAGCTACAGAAACGAGAGGTGTCCAGAGGACACTCCGAGTTCGCGAAGCGAACTCGTCTGGTCGGGGTGATTCACAAGAGGGCCGCGACCGGCGGAGGTCACGTAGTGACCTCCACTTGTGCGCCGTCCGCGGAGGACAAAGTCAGGTCTGCACTCGCAGACAATCAACAGTACGCCGTCCGCACGCGGACATCCTGCCCTGTCCGCAGGGACATCCGCAAAAAATTCCCGCAATCCCTTGCAATTCGCGGATGGATATAGTACAATATCCATATCAAAATCTTCCCGTAAAGGAGAAAATACCATGATCGAAAAACTTGGTCTTCAGCTTTTCACCATCCGCGATACCATGAACAACGCGGAAAACATCCGCGAGAGCTTCCGTAAAATGAAGGCTCTCGGCTACACCGTCGGTCAGACTGCCGGCTGTGCCATCCCCTATGCGGAATTCGGTAAGATCGCTGCCGAAGAAGGTATCGAAATCTGCGGTACGCACGATGACTTCGGTATGATGGTCAATAACCCCGAACAGGCGATGGAAAACCACCGCGCGCTCGGTACCACCAATATGGGCATCGGCGGCTTCGGTGCCGAATCCGTCGAAGCCGTTGAACGCTTCATCGAACAGGCGAACACCGTTGCGAACAATGTCTACCCGCACGGCTTCAAATTTACCTATCACAACCACAGCCATGAGTTCCGTCTTCTCGCAAACGGCAGAACCGCTATGGATATGCTTGTGGAAGGTCTCGATCCCGAAAAGACCTCCTTCGTTCTCGATACCTACTGGGTTCAGCACGGCGGCGGTGACGTCCGTCACTGGATCGAAAAGCTCGCGGGACGCATCGACATCCTCCACCTCAAGGAAATGGGCCGGAACGACAAGGGGCCGTTCATCACCGAAGTCGGCAACGGCAACATCTGGTGGGAAGGCGTTCTCGAAACTGCGGAAAAGGCAGGCGTAAAGCATTACGTCGTTGAACAGGACATCTGGCCGGGCGATCCCTTCGACTCCATCGCTCAGTCCGCAGCTTATCTCAAGAAATTCATGAAGTAAATCGAAAAATAGAGAGGGTAGGAACCGGATGGTTCCTACCCGTTTTCTGTTCTGCGGATCAGTCTTCGAATTCGCTGATTTTATCGATCAGGCGTTCCAGCATCTTGGTCTGCACTTTGAGGGCAGAGGTGGCTGCGGAGACATAGTTGAAGGTCTTTTTGTCGTAGACGCCGTTGTAGGCGGTTTCAAACGTGGAACCCCACGGGAAGTCAACCGCCCAGTCGTAGTACTTGGTGGAAAGGGCGATTTCCAGCATTTCGACGGAATCCTGGTCACGCACGAGCTTGGAGGTCAGGAGAACGTCGTACAGTGCGGTGTTGACGGTATCGGTGGAGAAAGCGCTGAGCGTCTCGATGCAGGTGCCGACAAAGTCGCGGTCGTAGACGGTCAGCGGGGAGCAGAGTGCGGTTGCGGCATAGTTGGAGATGTAATGGCCGTATTCTTCCTGGGTTTCGTCGTATTTCGGCATGGGCACGATCCCGAAGTCGTCGTCCATGTCACGGTACTGGTTGATGAAGGCAAGCGCGATGCAGTACGAAGACGCAAGTCCGGATTTGAACGCCGGGGAGAGCTGTGTGTCATCGCTGATGGAGTAGGTCATGCCTTCCTCGACGGTGTAGTGATACAGACGTTCGACAACGTTGACCTGACGTTCGGAGAGGGTGGCGATTTCAAGGGTCTTGTCTTCGTTGATGGTGATGGAGCGTTCGCGGCAGCCGTATACCCAGTGCTTGATCTTGTCGTGGTTCTCGAGATGGGCAACGATGTCGGTGCCGATCACCATTCTGCCGTCGCCGTTGACGTCCAGTTCGGCAGCTTTGGTCATGGTGCAGAACTTGTCAAGCGTCCAGTCGCCTTCACGGACGGTGTCGTAGGGGAGTTCCTGTCCGGCATTGGTGACGAGATTTTTGTTGAAGAAAATGACGTGGACGGCGTAGTCGTCGAGGAGCATATAGTCCCCCGTGAGCCAGTAGAGCTTTTCGCCGAAGAGCGTGAACGTGTCAACGGAGTTCTGGTCGTACCACGGAGAGGAGGTGTCGATGGTGGAGAAATTCAGATAATTGGCAAGCTCGTTGTTCTGGAGCGTGGTGCCGAGGTTGCTGAGGGACTGAAGCGCGACGTCGAAATCGTCGGCAGCGGCGGAAACGGCCTGTTTGATGCGGGTCGCCATGTCGGCGGGCGTGATCACAAGCTGGGGAACGATGGTGATGTTAAGAAGTTCGGACGCCTGCGCGTTGCGGTCGTAGATGGCGTCGTTGATGATTTCGCCGTTGTATTCTTCCGCCCAGACTTCCATGAAGGTATTGGAAATGTTGTTGGCGAAGTGCCCGCCCACGTCGAAGCCGAGGATGCGGAATTCGCGGCCTTCGTAATTCTGTCCGCCGAATTTATCGGTGATCAGGGAAACGGAGGTTACTTCGGTTTCTTCGGCAGCGGGTTCGGCGGCGTCGGGGGTGGGGGAGGAAACCGCGGGAGCCGTTTCCTCCGCGGTGTTGACGGTGCTGTTTCCGCAGCCGGTCATTCCGAGGAGAACGGATGCGAGCAGGATCCATGCAGTCAGTTTTTTCATATTTTTGTAGGTTCCTTTCGGATGAATTTGTACGGGGGTTTGCAGGAATCACTGGAAAGTATGAATTCAGTATAACATGGACCCGTCGGATCTGTCAAGAATTCTGCGATAAAAACTTGCGGTGCACTGTGAAATATGATATAATACAAAAAAAGACCAGCGGAGGAAATGACATGACACAGAAAGACAGACAGATTGTCCGCGAACTTGCGAAACAATATATGGAAATGGCGTCGTCCGAGAAACAGCGGAAGATGAATCAGCGGATGAAGGACACGAACGACCTCAAACTCGTCCGTCCGCCGCTCATGATCGACGAGATCCCGTGGTATCAGATGAACATTGACGACGAGCTGACCTGCCTCTGTGAGGACGACCGTGCGCGGGGTGTGGAGTACAGCTTCCGCATTGCGCTGTACCGCTGGAAGCACTTCCGCGCCGACACACTGTTCGAACCGTTCTGGCGCGTGTGGATGGGGTATCAGTCCACCGGTACGGGACTTTCCCGCCGGGAAGACATCCTGCGCACCGATGCGCAGAACAACATCGTTTCCCACAGTTACCACGATGTTCTGGAGGATGAGGAAGAATTCGACCGTATGTTCCATATGCCCGAATTCACGCTCCGCCCCGACTGGGACGAAGCGAACATGAATTTCTACACCGACCTGTTCGGCGACGTCATGCCCGTGAAACTCTGCGGACACAATTACCTGTACTTCCCTCCGTGGGACGAGATTTCCGCTCTCCGCGGCGTCGAACCGATCCTGATCGACATGTATGACCGTCCGGAATATCTGCATAAGATCATGGAACGGATCACCGCGGCAGAATCCGCGAAACTCGATTTTATCGAACGGAATTCTCATGTCGATCCGGTTCCGAACAATCTCCACTGTACGCCCGGTTACATTTCCGGACTGGCGGAGGACGGCTGGAAGGCGACGTGGTTCCGCGGCATGGCGCAGATGTTCTCGACCGTCTCGCCAGCCATGCACGAAGAATTTGAGATCAACTACATCAAACCCCTCGCCGAACGCTTTGCCTACACCTATTACGGGTGCTGCGAACCCCTCGACAACAAGTTCGACGTGATCACAAAAATTTCCAACCTCCGCAAGATCGGCGTATCCCCGTGGGCGGACATCGAAGTCTGCGGCGAACGCATCCGCGGAAATTACGTTTATTCGAGAAAGCCGAACCCCGCCAACGTCGCGATCCATACCGATCCGGATGTAATCCGGAAGGAGATCGAGGATACCGTCAGGGTCTGCATCAAATACGGCTGTCCGTGCGATTTCACGCTGAAGGACATCAGTACCGTTTCCGGAAAGCCGGAAAATCTGATCATCTGGGCGGAAACCGCCAGCCGTGTCCTCGACGAATACTACGGTGAATAATTTTCAGACAGGAGATATATCATGAAACTCAATTTCGGAACCCTCAAGCGCAGCCAGCCCGACCCGTTCATTTTTGAGGACGGCGGGAAATATTATCTCTACGTGACCGCGGGAAAGGGCACGGAAGCTTACTCCGCAGACGATCCGTTCGGTGAATGGAAATTCGAAGGCGTGGTGTTCTCCGTCGGTACGCACCACAGTTACTGGGCCCCCAGCGTCATCAAGGTCGGCGACTGGTACTATATTTACGTGTCCTGTGAAGACGAAGGCATGTTCCAGTACCTGCACGTCGGACGCGCAAAGACTCCGCTCGGTCCTTTCGAAGACCCGAAGTGCCTGTTCGACAAGTTTTCGATCGACTCCCACGTCGTTCAGACCGAAGCAGGTCTGTTCCTCTGGTACGCGGAAGACAACAAGAACACCGACCGTATCGGTACCCGTGTCTACGTTGACCGCCTGCTCGATCCCTACACGCCCGCATATCAGCCGCGCGAAGTGATCGTTCCGACCTGCGACGAGGAAATCTTCATGCGCAACCGCTACGGCGACGGCCGCGACTGGCACACCATCGAAGGCGCGTTCTGGTTTGAAGAAGACGGCTGGCAGTACGTTATGTACAGCGGCGCGTGCTACGAAAACGACACGTACCACATCGGCTACGCGGCGGCGAAGTCCGACGAAGCGGATCTCACGAAGGTCGATTTCGTCAAGCACACCGCAGACGGCGCGTTCGATCCCGTGATGATCAAAAACGAGTATGAAGAAGGCGTCGGTCACCACAGCGTGCTGAAGTACAAGGGCGACTACTATGCAATCTACCACGGCCGTGACATTGATACCAACGACGGCCTGAAGGGCGACCGCCGCACCGCAAGAATCTGCAGGCTCCACGTGAAAGACGGCGTCATCACCGCCGAACGCTACGCGGACAGAGTATAAAATGAAGTTTCTTGGGGAAAACTTTTTCGAGAAAAAGTTTTCTGAGGCTGCGCAGCAGACTCGTCCGAACACCCTTTCAAAAAGCTTCCATCTGGAAAAGAAAAAGAGACTGTGCAGGATTTTCGAAAAATCTGCACAGTCTTTGTTTTACTTGATTTCTTCGCAGGTGAAGCCGAGCGCGGTGACGGCATTGAGGATCGCATCCATGCCGACCTTGTCGGGATAGGTGACGCTGGCACGTCCGAGCTTGAGGTCAACGTCTGCCTTGACGCCGATTGCCTTGAGAGCTGCCGCTACCTTTGCGGAGCACTTTTCGCAGTGCATGCCGCCGATTCTGAGAGTCGCGCTGTTCTTTTTTCCGAATAACATGATGAAAATCTCCTTTTATGATAAAATGTAAACTTTATTTTTTATTCCGCCGGTTTGAATCCGCGCAGGCGAAGAGCGTTTGAAACCACACAGATGCTCGAGAGGGACATGGCCGCCGCCGCGATCATCGGGGTCAGAGCGATGCCGAACGCAGGGTAGAGAATACCCGCCGCGACCGGGATACACAGGACGTTGTAGCCGAACGCCCACGCGAGATTCTGACGGATTGTTTTCATGACCGCGCGGGAAAGTTCGATTGCGTGTGCCGCGTCGGAGAGGTCACTGCGTACGAGGACGACGGACGCCGATTCGATCGCGATGTCCGTGCCGTGCGCGACTGCCATACCGCAGTCCGCTGCTGCCAGCGCGGGAGCGTCATTCACACCATCGCCGATCATGACGGCATAGCGTCGGGTCGTGTCGCCGTAGAAGTCTCCCGCCATGAGACTGCGGATGTGTTCCGCCTTTTCGTCCGGCTTTACGCTGGAGATGACGTGGCTGATCCCCGCTTCCGCCGCGATCGCCTTTGCCGTTGCTTCACAGTCGCCCGTGAGCATGACGACGTCGCAGCCGAGCTTTGTCAGCTTTTCAACCGCCGTGACGGAGGAGGGTTTGATCCGGTCGGCGAGGGCAATGATGCCTGCAGCCTGACCGTTTTTCGCGAAAAGGACGGGAGTTTTACCCGTTTCCGCATACCTGGTCAGCCGTTCGGTGAGGTTATCGCCGACGGTCACGCCGCACTGCCGCAGGAATTCGGCGTTGCCGCCGCAGCAGTCCGCACCGTTTACTGTACCGCGCACGCCGCCCCCGAAGGTCTGCGTGAAGTTTTCCACAGGAAGTGCGCTCACGCCGTTTTCGGACGCGTGTTCGACGATGGCACGACCGATGGGGTGTTCGCTCATGCTTTCGAGGGATGCCGCAGCCGTGAGAAGATCGGGATCTGCTTCGTATACGTCCGAAACGGTCATTTTGCCTTCGGTGATGGTGCCGGTTTTGTCAAGAACGGCAACGCTTGTGTGATACAGGGTGTCCATCGCGTCGGCGGATTTGATGAGGATGCCGAGGGACGCACCGCGTCCGACGCCGCACATGACTGCCGTCGGCGTCGCAAGTCCGAGTGCGCACGGACAGCTGATGACGAGAACGGAGATGCCGAAGCCGATCGCCGTATGGAGCGAGCCGGTAAAGATGAGCCAGAGAACAAACGTCAGCAGGGCGATGCCGCATACAACGGGAACGAACACGCCGCTGATTTTATCCGCGAGTTTCTGTACGGGTGCTTTGCTGGACGCCGCGTCTTCGACGAGCTGGGTGATCTTCGCGACGGTGGTGTCCTCGCCGACGTGGACGGCTTCCATTTCCGCGTAGCCGGAGAGAAGGATCGTACCGCAGATGAGGGTATCGCCGGATTCTTTTGGAACGGGGACGCTTTCGCCGGTGATGACACTTTCGTCCGCCGCGCCGCCGCCGGTCGTGATGGTACCGTCACACGGAACGGACGCACCGGCTTTGATGATGACGATGTCGCCGCGCACCAGTTCGTCCGAGCGGACGGTGATCGTCCGGCCGTCACGGATGACATCCGCGGTGGGCGGGGTGAGTTCCATGAGCTTGCGGACGGCATCGGAGGTATGACGTCGTGCCCGGAACTCAAGCGTTTTTCCGAGGGAGATGAGGGTCAGGATCATGGTGACGGACTCGAAATACAGTTCTTCCGTCATGGGATGGATGTCCGCGCCGTTTGCCTGACCGAGGATCATGCGGACGAGGACATAGATTCCGTAGAGGAACGAGGCGGTTGCGCCCGTCGCGATGAGGGTGTTCATGTTGGAACTGCCGTGGACTGCCGCACGGAAGCCGTCGGTGAAGTAGGCGTAATTGATGACGATGACGGGAACCGCGAGGACGAGCTGGACGGCGGCGTAGCCGATGGGGGTATGATGAGGAGAGAGGACGGAGGGGAGGGGAAGACCGATCATATGTCCCATGGTAATGTACATCATCAGGAGAGCAAAGATGGCGGACGCGATGAGGCGCTTCTTCATGGAAGCATATTTTTTCGCGTCGTCTTCGTCGGTGTTCTGCTTTTTCACCCATTCGCCGGCGGAGTAGCCCGCGTCGGCGACGGCTTTGAAGAGAATTTCGTCGGAGGTGACGGTTTCGTCGAATTCGACGGTCATGGAGTTTGTCATGAGGCTGACCGCGACGTTTTCGACGCCGTTCACGGCGGAGACCGCCCGTTCGACGGACGCCTGACATGCGGCGCACGACATGCCGTTTACTTTGTATTTTTTTGTTGTCATGTTGTTCCTTTTCTGTTGTGTGTTAGCGTTGGCTAACCGTCGGAGAATAAGATGATACATTATTCGTAGACGAATAATGTATCGGGTCAGATATCCGCGCCGTGCACGAGGAGTTTGGTGAGGTAGATGGTAGCGGATTCGTTCTGAAGGTTGTAGGCGAGGGGGATGGGTTCACCGATGCCTGCGGCGATGCAGCTGAGGCTGCAGTTGACGGTGAGGGTTTTGCCGGTGCCGATCTCGCCGGAGGTGAGACGTGAGAAGACCGCGTTGATAAGACCGCCGTGGGTAACGCCGATGACGGAGCGGTACGCGGAGGTTTCGAGCATGTCGTCGATGGCGCGGAGCATACGGGAGGCCGCCTGCGGGACGGTTTCTACGTTGCCGGCCTGCCGTTCGCCGCCGGGGAAGAGGCGGTGCCGTTCGTCAAGCGTAAGTCCGGAGAGGCTGCCGTAATCACGTTCGATGAGGTTATCGAGGACGACGGGATCGTCGATTCCAAGAGAACCGGTGATATATTTTGCCGTGTCGTAGGCGCGGGAGAGAGGGGACGTACATACGGTTGCGAAGGAGACTCCGTGCCGCTTCGTCTGCTCGATCAGCTGCGAAACAACAGCGGCCTGCGCATGTCCCGCGTCGTTCAGCGGAACATTTTCGCGTCCCTGCAGACGCTTGATAATGTTCCAGTCGGTCTGCCCGTGACGTACCAGGCACACAAGCGATCGTCCTTCCAGCAGATAATGCGCGGCCGTCGACGGATGAACAAGCATATACGGCGTCGTCGGCAGAATCCTTCCTCGCTTATACTGGGTCATAGCAACACTCCTCTCATCTTATCCTTTATAATTCCTTAAATATTATACATGATTGTTTCAGCCTTGTCAACAGTGGGTTTGTTACAGTTTTTATTATTTTCCGAATTATGTCAGGGGATAAAGTGGAGATGGTGCGGGGGTGGCGTTCTTGAGAGGAACCTTTTCAGAGGAAAGGTTCCTCTCAAACTCTCCTCCAAACCTCTTTGGTCTGCGGGAGCCGGTTTGTGGGGCTGATATGATATAGAAGGGGAAAAGGGGAAAATTTTCGGTGGAGTACGGCTGAAATTTGTTAGACCTATAGACGTGGAGTCATAAAAATCATGAGGAATAGTGGAGCGACTTCTCAAAACTCCGTTTTGTTCAGAGCTCGACCCTTCCGTATCCGTGATATAGTGCGCCCTTATAGAATTCAGCTACTGTAGGTGATACACCGCACTCCTTGGCTGCCGCCGTTCGTGCTTTGCGCTTGTGC
>JAFQFS010000034.1 GCA_017398585.1 Clostridia bacterium | reverse complement strand
GCAGAAATAGAAAACCTAGGGAAGCGACGCGCGACGCGCCGCCTCCCAACCTTGAAAACCGCGGAGGATACACAATTCCGCAGAAATAGAAAACCTAGGGAAGCGACGCGAGACGCGCCGCCTCCTAATCTTAAAAACCGTGGAATAATGCACGATCTCGCACAAATTGAGAAGCGACGCGAGACGCGCCGCCTCCCAAACTTGAAAACCGCGGAGGATACACAATTCCGCAGAAATAGAAAGCCTAGGGAAGCGACGCGAGACGCGTCGCCTCCCAGAATTGAAAACCATGAGAAGCGACGCGAGACGCGCCGCCTCCCAAGTAGAAAAAGAGCAGAAAAGGAGAATGTTTTGAGCATTACCTACAGTCCCTTCGTTTTCATCGGCGGAGGTCCCGCAGATGTCCAACTGACGCTTTCCGACAGTTCGTCCATCCCGGAAGGTGCGTTCAGGTATTCCGGTACGGCATATGGCCAGATCGGAAAGATCGTCAAGTCGATCCGTTCCGAAAATGTACTTTCCGTCGGGAATTACGGTCTGGCGAACATGACGGCGTTGGAGACTGTCGATCTGCCGAACTGTACCGCGCTCGGAAGTTACGCCATCCAGGCAGAAAGTTCATCGGCCGGAGAAGACGCTCCGCTGAAAGTCATCGATCTTCCGAAAGTGCAGACTGTCGGGACTTACGCTTTCCGCTACCGGAGATCGCTGGAAACTGTGACACTCGGAAGCGTTGGAAATCCCGTCACGAGTATCTCAACGAACGCATTCAACTCCTGCACACAATCGCCGCTCTCGATCACTGTTTACACTTCCGGAGGTGCGGAACTTTCCGGGAGTCCATGGGGGGCGACGAATGCAAGCGTAACTTTTAAACAGGCATAAGAACTCACCAAAGAGACCACTGTTTGGGAGGTGACGCGTCCCGCGTCACTTGAAAACCACGGAAGAATGCGACGTTGGGAGGTGACGCGTCCCGCGTCACTTGGAAACCGTGAAAGAATGTACGATCTCACGAATAGAGAAGCGACGCGAGACGCGCCGCCTCCCAAGTAAAAAAGAAAGGAAATAGAGAAGATGGCATTTATCAAAGGTCAGCCCGGTCACTTCTTTTTTGAAGTTCGCGATCTGGAAACCGGCGCATTGTACCCCGGATGCACATTCCAGAGCCGGACCGCATTCCTGGACGGATCGGAAAGTTCGCTCACATTCACACTCACCGAAAGTTCCGGAGTCTGGAAAGTCTCCATTCCCGCCCTGCCGTCCAATGGCGAAACATTGACTTTCCGATTCACTCCAACTTCCGGACTGAATGTGCACGTTCCGCTGGTGACGATCTCGCTGGAAAATGCACCCGCAGAAAGTGTTGACATTTCCGGATTGGCCACTTCCGCGGAATTGGAATCGGTACGGCATGAACTATCGTCCGGTATTTCCAGTTCGAGGCAAGATATAGGCCAGATACCATATTATGTATGGAACTATGCCATACCATCCGACATATGGTCTTCCTACGCGGGCGGATACCTCATGAATATGTACGACTCGGTGAATGGCATCCGGCAGGACATGCCGAATGCGGCCGAGATCTCGTCGTCCGTATGGAGTGAAACGCAGCGAACATTGACATCGCCGGTCATTTCCGATTCGGTACGGCTGGCAACCAAAGACAATGTGGCAGATGCGCGGGAATACATCGTTTTGCAGTGCGCCACCGCGGCCGGGTTCGCAACTCCGGCAGACGTGAACTCGGCGAAGGATGAGATCCTCGCGCAGTGCGCCACCGCCGAAGGTTTCGCGACCACGGAAGAAGTCGCATCCGCTGCGAATCTTCTTCTTTCCCAGCTGGCAACTTCAGGGGCTTTGGAAAGCGCAAAGGACGCGGTCCTCACGCAGACTGCCGACCTTCCAAAGATCCACGCCCTGCTCGGCCGCTGGTCCGTCTCGGGCAACGTCCTCACGACCTACGACACCGCCGGAAATGTGCTTTCCGTCCATAGTCTCACACGTGACGGAGATGGGAATATCGTAGCGACGCAATAAAACAGAATATCAAAACATTAAAAAGTTTTTGAGCCGCGAGCCGCGGCGGGCGGACTGCGCTTCCGCGCACAGGCACGAAACCGCTCACGATGTTCGCTCTACCGAACTTCATGAGTTGGCGAAGTGACCAACGGGAACTTTTTGATCTGCGCTTCCGCGCACAGGCACGAAACCGCTCACGATGTTCGCTCCGGTGAACTTCATAACCTGGCGAAGTGACCAACGGGAACGGGTTCATGAACTCGCGCGGGAGCGCCATTCGCTGCCGGTCGTACCGGCCTCTGGACTCTCCCTTCAAGAACTTTTTAATATCAGAAAGGATTTTATCATGCTCAGCTTTTTCAACGCCGTCAGAAGGTGGCTCTTCCGAAAACCGCCGCCTGAAAAGGAAGTACCGCCTCCGTGGCATTTCACTTTTCTGGACGATCCCAACCCGCCGAACATGTGGAACTTCCGCCCGATCGCCGACCT
>JAFQFS010000033.1 GCA_017398585.1 Clostridia bacterium | reverse complement strand
CGAACGGCGGCAGCCAAGGAGTGCGGTGTTATATTTTACGTAGCTGAATTCTAAAAGGGCGTACTGAATCGAGGTCACGGAAGGGTCGAGCGCTGAACAAAACGGAGTTTTGAGAAGTCGCTCCACTATTCCTCATGATTTTTATGACTCCACGTCAGCCGCCCGAACAAATTTAAGCCGTACTCCACTGAAAATTCCTTCTTTTCCCCCCACTATATCATATCAGCCATATAAACCGGCTATAACAGATTAAAGTTCTTTGCGGAGCTTTCTTTCAAGAAAGCGACCGTCTCCCCATTCCGAACAATTTGCACTCCCTCTATTTGATAATTTATAGAAAAACTCTTGAAAAAGCCCCTGTAATGTTGTATAATAAATCCAAATTCAGATGCAGATGAGCGAAAAACGTCTGCACGAAACGGAGGATAACTATGGATAAGGTAAGATTTGGCGTAGTCGGTCTTGGGAATATGGGTTCCGGCCACGTAAACAATCTGTTCGCTGGAAAGATTCCCGGCGCGGTTCTGACGGCTGTATGCGATATCAAGCCGGAAAGACTGGAATGGGCACGCGGCATCTGCGGTGATTCCGTGAAGTATTTTGCGGATTCCCACGAAATGATCACGAGCGGCGAAATCGACGCGATCATGATCGCTACTCCGCACTACTTCCACCCGACCATCGGTATCGATGCGTTCGAAAACGGCGTGAATGTGCTTTCCGAAAAGCCGATCGGCGTTTATACCAAGAAGATCCATGAATTTATGGATGCTGCAAAGAAGAGTGGCAAGGCGTTTGGTATTATGTACAACCAGCGTACCGACCACTTCTATCAGAAGATGCGCGAAATGGTTCAGGGCGGCGAACTCGGCGAACTCAAGAGATGCGTATGGATCATCACCGACTGGTACCGTACCCAGGCGTACTATAACAGCGGCGGATGGCGTGCAACCTGGTCCGGCGAAGGCGGCGGCGTTCTCATGAACCAGTGCCCGCACAACATCGACCTCTGGCAGTGGATCTTCGGTATGCCGAGCGCAATTTACGCAAACTGCGAATTCGGCAAGTATCACGACATCGAAGTTGAAGACGACGTTACTGCGATGGCAAAGTATCCGAACGGTGCGACCGGTGTGTTCATCACCACCACCGGCGAATACCCCGGAACCAACCGTCTCGAAATCACCGGTTCCAAGGGTAAGCTCGTATACGAACGCGGTCACCTGATGTACACCAAGCTCGAAGTGGACGAACGTGAATTCACTTTCGGCTCCGCTCAGGGCTTCGCTTCCATTCCCGCGAAGACCGTTGAAATCGAAATTCCCGAAGGACACGGCGAACAGCACGTCGGTATCCTCAAGAACTTCACCAATCACCTCCTCTACGGCGAAGAACTCCTCGCGCCCGGCTACGAAGGCATCAACGGCCTCTCCATCGCCAACGCTATGGTTCTCTCCACCTGGAAGAACGACTGGGTCGAACTCCCGAACGACGGCGAAGAATTCTGGGCAGCGCTCCAGGAAAAGATCAAGACTTCCCGCAACAAGGAAGACGCCGGCATCGTATTCGACACCGAAGGAACGTATGGTAATAAATAATTGAAAAAAAGAATCGGGGAAACCTTTTTGCAAAAAGGTTTCCCCGAACCCTTTCCAAAAAACTTTAATCTGGAAAGGGTGTTTTTTGTTTGTGCAGATTTGTGATGAACGGATGCAAATCGGACTGGTCGGCGGTGAAGCGGAAGGTGACGCTGTGGTCGGCTGCGTGACCGTAGAGGATGCCGATGACGGTGATGTGACCGGTTTTGTCTGCTTCAAATCGGACGCGGCTGCCGTACCCGATGTCGTTCAGTTCGGCGGACGATGTGCGGAAGTCGTACAGGTCTTGTGCGGATTGCACAAATTTAACGAACTCTTTTCGGTCACATTCCCATCTGGTATGACCGCTGAAACCGTCTGAGGAGACACGGACGGTGAAAAAGAAGTTGTACGGATTGCCGTTTGCCTCGTCTTCCGCAAAGTGTCGGAAATACGAGAAGCGCAGAAAATTTTCGCCTGAGCGCAGTTCACAAGCCATATAATACCTCTTTTACAGTTCAAAAGTTTTTGAAGATGGGGTTCGGGGAAGAAACTTTTTTCAAAAAGTTTCTTCCCCGAAAAAATTACTTCACTTCAATATCCATTGCAACACCGATAAGTCCGTCTGCCTTGACGGTCAGTGTCAGTTTGCCGGGCTGATCCTTGATCGAACGTACACACGCGACACAGTATCCGGCAAGAACCTTCTTGTCGTGACGGGCGAAGGATTCTGTTTCGCGCTGGTCGCCGTTGTCGGTGGTCAGAAGTTCGCCGGCTCCGGTGACACTGAAGTACAGACGGTTGTCAGCCAGCGGGCAGACGGTACCTTTTTCGTCAACAACGCTTGCGGTGATATAGATGAGGTCGTCACCGTCGGCAGCGATGGAATCGCGGTCGGTGGAAAGGGCAATGTAATGCGGCTTTCCTGCGGTACGGACGATCTTTTCGGCAGCAGTGTTGCCGTCTGCGTCATACGCGACAGCCTTGACTTCGCCGGGTTCGTAGACCACGTCGTTCCACATCAGGCGGTAGCGTTCGAGTTCGCCGAGGATGCCGCCGGACTTGTTGGCGAAGGTACGTTTGCCGTAGGACGTGCCGTTCACAAACAGCTCGACTTCCGGATAACTGGAGTAAACGTGAACCGGAACAATTTCGCCTTCCCTGCCTTCCCAGTTCCAGTGCGGGAAGACGTGCAGGACGTCCGCGTCGGTCCAGTGGGACTTGTAGCCGTAGAAACGGTTCTTCGGCAGGCCTGCGATGTCGACTGCACCGAAATAGGACGAACGGGACGGCCATTCGTTGTAGTACGGGGTCGGTTCGCCGAGATAGTCCATACCGGTCCAGACGTATTCGCCGGCAACGAATTCGAAGTCATCCTGTGCGGCGAATTCGCGTTCCGCATAGTATGCCCATCCGGGAGCTTCCATGTCGTACGCGGAAACGGTGAGGTCGTCGTGCTTGTTGCAGGGGATCGCGATTTCTGCGGGGAGCTTGTAAACACCGCGCGTGGAAACGCAGGACGCGGTTTCCGTGCCGATGAGCTTCATCGTCGGATGATCGCGGTGGAATTCAGCGTAATTGTGGGGTTTGTAGTTGAGACCGACGATGTCAACGAAGTCAGCGAGATGGTTGCTGAACGCTGCCCATGAATTATTGAATCCGGCGGTCGTCGGACGGGTCGGGTCGGTGCGGTGGCAGGTTTCGGTGAGCATCTTCGCTGCACGCCAGCCTTCCGAGTCACCCTGTTCGTTGATCTCGTTGCCGATGGACCACATCAGAACGGACGCGTGGTTGCGGTCGCGGCGGATGACGTCGATGACATCCTGTGCGGCATGTTCACGGTAGTACTTCGCGTAGCCGTTCGCTACCTTCGGAATGTACCATTCGTCGAAGAATTCGTCCATGACGACGAAGCCGAGTTCGTCGCAGAGGTCGAGGAGTTCCGGAGACGGCGGGTTATGGCTGGTACGGATGGAGTTCACGCCCATTTCGCGCATGAGACGGAGCTGGCGGCGGAGTGCTGCAACATTGACCGCTGCACCGAGGGAGCCGAGGTCGTGGTGGTTGCAGACACCGTTGAGCTTGACATGACGTCCGTTAAGGAAGAAGCCGTGGTCGCAGGTGAATTCGAATGTACGCGCACCGAACTTCACGGAGGTGTTGTCGAGGATGTTGTCGTTTTCGTCGAGGAGGACGATATTTGCGGTGTAGAGGTTCGGGGCGTCGATGTCCCAGAGCTTGACATCACGGATGGTGAACAGGTCGGAAAGTTCACCGTAATAGGTGCCGTGCGCGACTTCCGCGACCTTTTCGCCGTTCGGGTCAAGAATGTCCGCTTTGAACTTGAGGGTTTCGGGACCGGTGTAGTCCACAGACAGTTCGAACGTCGCACGTCCGCAGGCAACTTCCAGCTGACGGAGCCAGATGCCGTTGTAGTTGATGTGCTGTGCCGCCTTCTTGACGAGGTAAACGTTGCGGTAGATGCCCGCACCCGGATACCAGCGGGAGCAGTCTTCGTAAACGGATGCAGCAACGGTGATGAGAGTCGGTTCGCCGTAGTTCACGAATTCGGAAATGTCCACGCTGAACGATTTGTAGCCGAAGTGGTTGAAGAATGCGTGCTTTCCATTGACATAGATGTGGGAGTCCCACATAACACCGTCGAATTCGAGGGTGATTGCCTTGCCTTCGTCTTCCTTCGCAAGGTCGATCCAGAGACGGTAGACGCCCAGACCTACGATCGGGAGCGCGCCGGTACGTCCGCTGTGTTCGATCGGACGGGTGATGCCGTCGGCGGCGATTTCGCGGTAGCTGGCGTCGTTGAGTTCGGCGAATTCACCGGATGCCGCCCAGTCGTGCGGAACACGGACGGTGTCCCACGCGGAATCATCAAACGAGGGAGAATATACAGCTTCGTTTTCAGGAACGGTGACGTCGGGGAAGAGACGGAACTTGTAGCCGTATGCGAGTCTGGTTATGCTTCTTTCCATAAGAAACCTCCGGATTACAAAATTTTATTGTCTCTATTGTACCATAGAAAGGGAGATTTTTCAACCGAAAAGGATGCCCTGCGGCATCCTTTTCGGTTTATTTATTCAGATAATCCTTCACGAATTCGTCGATGTCGGCGTACCGCCGGATATTCAGTCCGGCTTTTTCGTATTCCGCGAGGTATGCGGCAACTGTCCGGTCGAAAAACTCCGCAGTTTTCCACAGGTTATCGGGATTATAGCCGGACATGGCATCATAGCGTCCGATGTCCACGTTTCCTGCGATGTCGTCGAGCATTGCCTGCAGACTGCCGAGCGTGGAGAACGCCAGCAGACGGTTTCCGGTTTCGGCGGCAAGAACCATCTTGTTCCGCCAGTTCGAGAACATTTCCTCGTATGTTCCACCGAGGTTGTCCGGTGACGGAGCTTCTTTTTCCGCCGTAAGTTCGGTTTCTGCGGCTTCAAATATTTCTTCGGTTTTGCGGAGCAGGGCGGTGAGAGCGGATTTTATTCCGTCTGGCGTGTCGACGGAAACGACCGTGTCCATCATCTCACACAGCCGCAGCGGACGTTTCGGGAGTGTGCGCAGCTCCTCATACAGCCGCCGTGTACCGCGCAGGTAATACCGTTTGTTCAGCAGCATCAATGCGTCGGGCAGATAATATAGAATCTCCGCTGCTCTTTCGCGGCATCCGGCAAGGGTATCGGCATACATAGCCTTTGCGTAATACCGTTCGGCTTCCGCTAACAGTTTTTTTGCACGTGCGAAATCTTCCTGTGACATCGGTGCAGTTATCCGTTCGCGTACGGACTGCCGCAGCGATTCCAGATGTTCCCGGTGTGTTTCGTCCGCGCACCAGACGATGTCCGAGTCCATCAGTTTGGAGAGGTGCGGATGTTCAAACTTCGCGTCATCCTCCAGACGTTCCCACGTTGTGCAGTAAATGTCGTGTCCTACGCGGAGGTCGTCCTGCAAAAATCCCGTGGCAAGCTGAAATCCTGCCTCATCGTTGATCAGAATCAACAAATCGAGGTCGGATTTTTCGTGAATATCACCGGTCATGAACGACCCGTAGATCCCTACCATCGCCAGTGAACCCGGACAAACCCGTTCGGCTTTTTCGATCACAGCGCGAATAATTTTATCATTCCGCTCTTCAAGTCTGCACTTATCAAAATCATTCTTCATAGTATAAAGTTTTTTGAAAGGGGTGTGGGGAAAAATTATTTCAAAAAAGTTT
>JAFQFS010000032.1 GCA_017398585.1 Clostridia bacterium | reverse complement strand
TACTCGCCAACATCTGAGGTTAGAGTTTTCACTCTGACCTCTTTCTCATTCCTCCATAGCTCAGTTGGCAGAGCACGCGAAGTGCTTTCCAAGGAGCAAAGGGAAGGAAGAACAAACGAATCCGGTGCATGAAATTGTGCAGGATTCCATAATCCTCAATAGCTCAGTCGGTAGAGCACGCGGCTGTTAACCGCGGTGTCACAGGTTCGAGCCCTGTTTGGGGAGCCAAAGACCTCTTGAAGTAACATTCAAGAGGTCTTTTTTTGCGTTCTGCAGATTTTTTTGAAATACATCAAAGACAACAAAATACACAACGAAGACACGGACTGCCTGTGAAATGCTCAGGCGGCATGGGTTAAAATTTTCAGAAATGTATTGGAGTTGTCATGGAAAACATAAAGGAAGTGGAACTCTCGAAGCTGCTGCCGTTTCCGGATCATCCGTTCCGGGTACTGGAGGATGAATCCATGCGGGAGATGGCGGAGAGTATCCGGGAATACGGTGTCCTGATGCCGCTGGTTGTTCGTCCGGTGGAGGAGGGACAGTATGAGATCATATCCGGGCATCGGAGAAAGTATGCCTGTGAGATAATCGGAATGGAGACTGTGCCGGTCATTGTACGGGAACTGGACAGGGATGCGTCGATCATCATGATGGTGGACTCAAACCTTCAGCGGGAGAACATCCTTCCCAGTGAACGTGCCGCGGCTTACAAAATGAAATTGGAGGCGATCAAAAGACAGGGACAACGAAGCGATTTAACTTGTGGACAAGTTGACCACAAGTTAAATGAAAGTAAATCAAGAGACAAGATCGCAGAAGAAACAGGCGAGAGCGGAAGACAAGTTCAACGATACATTCGCCTGACCGAACTGTCACCGGAGTTACAGCAGATGGTGGACGAAAAGAAAATCGCTATGACACCGGCTGTAGAGATTTCTTACCTCAAACCAGAGGAACAGAAACTCCTCGTCGAAACCATCGAAAGCGAACAGGCGACGCCGTCTCTCTCACAGGCAAAACGGATGAAGCAGATGAGCAGGGAAGGGACACTCACCGATGATACGATGCTGTCTGTCATGTCCGAACAGAAGAAACCGGAGAAAAACGAAATTGTTTTGCCGTATGATGCACTGGCGAAATTCTTTCCGAAGAACTATACGCCGCATCAGATGGAACGCATGATTTACAAGCTGCTGGAAAACTGGCAGAAAAAGAAACAGCGTCAGCACGGCGAACGATAAAAAACTGAATACATACACACAAGGGATAAGTTTGATTTTACAGCATCAGCTTATCCCTTTTTTCATTTCCAGAGAAAAAGGAGCAATTGCCTATGCACATCAGAAACCGCAGACCTACCCCCGAAGAAGTAAACTGCCGCTATTGTACCGAATATTTCCCGAACGTCGGGTGTGAAGCCCTCGAATGCATCATCTTACCGGAACGGATTGCCGCCGGTGTGGTCGGGTATGAGGAAATCGTAGCGAATTCCTTCTACTACAATCCCGAACTGATCCGGCGTTTACAGAAACTCATCAAAAACTTCCCCGGAACCATGTGGGCGGATGAGCTTCACGAACAGCGGTTCAACTACTGTATTTCACAGTGCGAGGAAACCTTCGTGTCCCCTGCCTATTACGCCGCAGTCTATCTGCTAACCTCGAACGACGACCTGTACAAGCGGAGTTCCCGCTGTTTTCTGAAAAGCCGTCTTTATCTCAGAGATTTTCGGATTCAGGGAATTTCGCCGTACAACTACACTCTGTTCGCCTATGCCAGACTGCTGTACTCCGGTAAGACAAATCTGCCGATGACGGAGTTAGTAGACGGATGGACCGTTCCGCCGGAAGCGTTCCGGTTCATCGTAAACGCGGTTATCATCGCCAAGCATGGCGTGGAAACCCTCAATATTACAAAGACAACAACCATCAAAGACACCGAAACGGAGGAATAAATCATGCCGGTTATCCGCATAGAAAAAACTGCAAACTACACCGTAATCTCCAACTACCCGCTGCGCGACAGCAGACTTTCGCTGAAGGCGTGTGCGCTGCTCTGCAAGATGCTGTGCAACACGGACACCTGGGACTATTCCATCACCGGAATGGCGGCGATGTGCAAAGACGGAAAAAGCGCGGTCAGCAGTGCAATGAAGGAACTGGAACAGTACGGATATCTTGTCCGGAAGCAGCACCGCAACGAGAAGGGACAGATCGTCGATACAGAATACATTATCTATGAGTCACCCGAACTGAATGCAGAGTATATGCAGAAACAGGCGGAGCTTGCAGATTCTGCGGAATCGGAATTTTTTTCGGCTTCGGAGGAACCGCCGACGGAAAATCCGTTTCCGGAGGATGCGGAGCCGGAAAACGACGCACAAATAAATACTATTCCAACAAGTACGGAAACAATAAATACTGACGCAATAAGTTCATATCCATCCTTCTCCTTACAGAATACAGAGGACACGCCGCCGCCGAGGGATGTGATGGGATATGACGAAGCGTGTGAGACAATTCGTGAGAACATCGAATACGACATTCTGTGCGAACGCTTCCCGAAGGAACGTCTGGACGAAATTGTCGATATTGCCGTGGAGATTGTCAGCATCCCGCGGGCGTTCATCCGTGTGGGAGACGACTCCTACCCGTATGCACTGGCGAAAGATCGGGTGCTGAAACTGGAAGCGGATCACATCATCTACATCCTCGAAAGTATTGACAGCATCACCCACAAGATTCACTATGTCAAGCCGTATCTCACGAAGACAATTCTGGAAGCGGTGGTGAGCAAGGAAACCCACGACAAAAATGTGGTGAACTGCATCCTGAACGGAAAGGAGGAAAAACGCTGAAGAACTATCTGCTCCGCCGTCTGGTTGTTCCGCCGTAGACGTAAAACTGAACCGGAACACAAAAACATATTTTTCAAAACACAAAGGAGTTTTACATCATGAACAAGCCGAAAACCTCTGCAAAGCCGAAGAATCCCTACCGTAATGCCGGTATTCTGATCGGTGTTCTTCTCGTTCTCGCCATCCTGCTTGCCGCTTTCCGCGGATGCGAAGGAGACAAGCCCAACGAAAATCCCGCAGATACCGCATTCCCCGGCATTGTCTATGACGACGGTGCGGTGGAAGGAGGCTGGAATGAAGCCGACACCGAAAAGATCATCGCTTCCCTCAACGAAAAGGTGGAAGAAGGCATGATTAACATTTCCATGAACACCTCGCCCACGTTCAAAGACGGTACTTCCGCAGGAAATCTTATGATCGTCAACGAAGGAATCAACCGTTATCCGCAGATGGTCGAAATCACCTGTAACGATACCGGCGAGACGATCTACAAGTCCGGTGCAATTCCGGTTGGCAGCAAGATCGAATCCGATTCTCTCGATGTTGATCTGGACGCAGGTACATACGAATGCACCGCGATGTTCCATAATCTCGATCCCGAAACCGGCGTGTCTCTCGGCTGTGCCGGTGCGATCATCCACATCACCGTTCAGGAATAACCTGAAACCCAACATCAAACTGAATTTTTAATCAAGAAAAGGAGATTTACTGAATGAAAAAGTTTATCACTCTTGCTCTCGCACTCTGCATGGCTCTGTCCGCTTCTGTCTGTACTTCCGCCGCTGAAATCGACACCGACGGCGGTTCCGGCAGTACCCCCGTCTACCTCAGCTCCACGGAAGACGGTACGATGGAGGGAGAACCCTCCGCAACCGCGATGTCTGTAACCGTCCCGACCGCGCTTCCGATGGCAATGTCCCAGACCGGTGACGTGACCACCGCCGACAACTGCCAGATCATCAACAATTCCTACGGTGCCGTCCGCGTGAAGTCCGTGACCATCTCTGCGGAAAACGGCTGGAGCCTGACCGCGTTCGGCGACAAGTCCACGCTGGCTTCCGAAAAGGTGGATTCCGACCAGCTCGGCTTTGCGATCTGCATCGGCGACGGCGAATGGGCGGTAACCGACAATTCCAATGAATCCGCACAGGCTCTCATTTCCGCTCCCATTAACGGCTGCTACATGAGCGGTGCGGGTAATTCGGCAAACAACACCGTCAGCGTAGATTATGCCGCTATCGTCACTCCGCTGTCCACTCCCGTGACCAACGCCAACATCGCCAATGTGGTGTTCGTGGTCGAATGGGACGTTGCGGCGTAAGTAAATCAATAAAATCACTGAAAAACTGAAAGGAGATCACCCTATGACCAATTTCAAGACCAAACTCACTTCCCTCATCCTCGCCGCCTGTATGCTCTGCGCGATGTCCGTGACCGCATCTGCCGCACAGATCAGCGAAAGCGGCGGTTCCGGTACCACTCCCGTCAGTCTGACCACCACCAACGACGGAATCGGCGGTGAGGACGGCGAAGTCACCCCGACCAAGCTGAACGTCGTTGTCCCCACCTCTCTCCCGATGGCAATGTCCGACGACGGTACTGTCGTGACCGCTTCCGACTGCCAGATCGTGAACAAGTCCTACGGCGCGGTCCGCGTGAAGTCCGTGACCATCTCCGCCGCAGATGACTGGAATCTGACCGCGTTCGGCGACAAGTCCACCCTCGCCGCGGAAAAGGTGGACTCCAACAAGCTCGGCTTTGCGATGTCTATTGGCGGCGGCAAGCAGGTGAAAACCGCATCCGACAAGGCAACCCAGCAGCTCATCACCGCTCCCATCGAAGGTTGTTACATGACCGGGATCGGTGACACGGCGAAGAATACCGTTGCCATCGACTACGACGCGATTGTCACTCCGCTGTCCGGCGCGGTGAACAATGCCACCGTTGCGAACGTCGTATTCGTGATCGAATGGGACATGGCGGCATAAAAACAGAAGAATTGCAGACAGGGCGGTTTCCGATGAAATCGCCCTTTTTCTGCGGAAAGGAGGCAACATGAAGCATAAATCCATTCCCGTACTGCTCCTGTCCATGCTGATGGTGCTGTCTCTCGGCATCCAGATCTTCGCCGCATCCTCGACCACGGCAACGGTTCCGGTCACGCTGACCGTCGCCAACGAATACCGCGCGGTCAATGTCACCGTTCCCGCATCCCTTCCGGTTCACGTCATCAACGGAACGGTCGTCACGGCGGACAATGCGGTCATTAAGAACAACTCAAAAATGAGTTCGGTTCAGGTCACATCCATCTCGGTGACGGACGGTGCGTACAAGGTCGGCGATTACGACGATTTCTCAGGCAGCAGTACCATCGCGCTGAAGATCAACGACTGTGTGACGAAAGGTTCCGGCAAGATGAGTATCAATGCGAAGGCGTTCCCGGTCATCCGGACGGGCGGCAGTCAGGCATTGACCTACTTTGCCAAGGTATCCGGTGACGCGCCGAACGCGGAGGATGTACAGGCGGCGAACGTGGTATTCACGATTTCCATTGCGGATTAAGAGGGGGACAGTATGAAAAACATTGCAAAATACCTGCTTTGTATGGTTCTGATGCTGGTTCTGCCCGTATCGGTGCAGGCAGCCAGAGGATATTGTATGGTCTGCGAAGGTTCGTACAGCTATACAGAAGAATACACCGAGTGGACGGACGAGGAACACAACATCCGGCACTGGTGTGACAACTGCGGCGAAGACCAGTACGGCGGCACCCTTGCTGAAGAGCATGAAATCGAACACTACAGTTCGCGCTATGACGAGTGTACGAAATGCGGCTACCGGATCGACTGCGAACACGTCTGCGATCATGACATCACCTACACCGAATGGGACGACTGCGACTGGTACGAATACTGCGTCGAGTGTGACGAACTCATGGATGAGGGGACGGAACACGGTGACTACGAGTATGAGGATTGGGAATATTACAGCTCGTCCAGACATCGCCGGTACTACTACTGCGAGAACTGCGGCGGCGATGACGGATACGATTACGGCTATCATGATGAAGAAACTGAGTATTACGAATACGACGAGGATCAGCATGAAGTCGTAGAATACTGCGCGGACTGTGATTCCAATATTTCCGAGGCGTACGAGGATCACGAATTCACTTATAGTTCATGGGAGAAATATTCTTCATACAAACACCACCGCACCCGAACCTGTGACATCTGCGGATATATGGACTATGAATATGCCGATCATTCGCTGACATACGGTATATGGCTTTCCATGAATCGCAGTCAGCATTGGCGGACTATAAGCTGTCCGTGCGGATATATCTGGTATGAATACAAAAATCATGAATTTGAATATGGAGAGTGGAATTCCTACAGCAGCAGTCAGCACCGCCGGACGGTAAGGTGTTCCTGTGGTTACAGTTCGTATGAATACGAAAACCATGCTCTGATCTATGGTGTATGGGAATCTATCTCCGATACAGAACATGAACGCACGAATACCTGCGGCTGTGGGTACAGTGAAACGGAATCCGGAAACCATACCGACAATAACGGTGACGGAAAGTGTGACGACTGTTCTCATCAGACATCCCGTTTCTCCGTCACCGTTCCGGCATTCATGACCATTGTTGTATCGGAAACCGGTGAAGTGTATACCGCTGATAATATTGAAATCGTCAACCATTCCACCGGTGCTATAGCGATTACCGATATCCGTGTCCAGACCAATTCCGGTTGGACACTTGTTTCCTATGATACCAACATGGCGGACGAAAAAGTGGATTCCCGTCAGATCGGTTTCCTCCTGAACGGTGCAGATGGAATGATGGAGAATCTTTCCCTTACCGGAGACTGGACGATTGAAAAGAACGACGAACTTCCTCTCATTTACGATGCCGTTGTTTCCGCAACCTCCGAAGCCATCGACGGTGAACAGGTTCTCACCGTCACGTTTGTGGTCGAATGGGCATAAAAGGCGGTGACGGATGCAGGAAGAAGTCGAAAGCCGGACGGTCGCGCTCACTATCAGCACAGCAAAGCTGACCGGACGGCTGTTCAGGGCGGCGATTGCGAAATACCTTGACTACCGGAAACATAAACAGCAGGAACAACCGGCAGTTCCTCACGGAAAACAGACAGTTAGACAGCTCATCGGGCAGAATCAGGGTGTCTCCACCATCGAAAGCAACGACCCGCACATCAAGAATTTTGAACGGATTGCGCGGAAGTACGGCGTGGACTACGCCATCAAGAAAGTCCGGACGGAGGACAAGCCGAAATATGTGATTTTCTTCAAAGCACGGGATACCGATGCGCTGACGCAGGCGTTCACGGAGTACACCCGCAAGTCCGCCGAACGGGAAAAGAAACCGTCCGTATTGCAGAAACTGCACGATCTCGGCACGAAGATGCAGAACAAGGTTCTGGAACGAACCAAAACAAAACAGAGGAGCGCGGAACGATGAACGGAAAATTGAAAAAAACGATCATTCTGCACATTCCGTACTTCTTCATCGGTCTGTTCGCCACCAAACTCGGTCAGATGTGGCGGCTTACAGGCGGGGCGGAACTCGGCGAGAAAATCATGAACCTCGGCGAAGGATTCTTCGCCGCAATGGAACATCCGATGCCGAGTTTTCACCCGTTCGACCTCTGCATCGGACTTGCTGTCGCCGTGATCTTCCGACTGATCGTCTACGGGAAATCGCAGAACGCGAAAAAGTACCGGAAAAACGAGGAATACGGTTCAGCCCGATGGGGAAAACCGGAAGATATCGCACCGTACATCGATCCGGAGTTCAAGAATAACGTCATCCTCACGCAGACGGAACGTCTGACAATGAACAACCGTCCGAAGGACCCGAAAACGGCGCGCAACAAAAATGTTCTGATCGTCGGCGGCTCGGGTTCCGGGAAAACGCGGTTCTTTATCAAGCCGAACCTGATGCAGTGCCATTCTTCGTATGTCGTAACTGACCCGAAGGGTTACAATAATATAGGACAGAGAAAAAGTCACACGGTAAGACGAAAATCTTCTGCCATGTGGCTTTTTCTGTACCCTATATGAATTTCCAGAAAGGAGGAAGCCAATGGAAACTAAGAAAATCAAGTACACAGCCCTCTATGAGCGATTGAGCCGTGACGATGAAATGCAGGGCGAATCCAACAGCATTACCAACCAGAAGAAATATCTGGAGGAGTACGCCAAGGCACAGGGATTTAAGAACATCCGCCATTTCACGGACGATGGTTATAGTGGTGTTGACTTCAACCGCCCCGGATTTCAGTCTCTGATTGCCGCAGTCGAAGCAGGAGAAGTCGATATTGTCTGCGTAAAGGATATGTCGAGGTTTGGGCGTAACTATCTGAAAGTCGGCTTTTATACGGAAATCATGTTTCCCGAAAAAGGTGTCCGATTTATCGCTATCAACAACGGCGTGGATAGTGCCAATCCAAGCGAAAATGACTTCACTCCGTTTTTGAACATTATGAACGAGTGGTACGCAAAGGACACAAGCAACAAAATCCGTGCTATCTTCCGTTCAAGGATGCAGGACGGAAAACGATGCAGCGGTGCTATCCCTTATGGCTATAAGCGTGATCCAGAGGACAAGAACCATCTTCTCATTGATGAAGAAGCCGCAAAGGTTGTCCGCAGGATATTCCAGATGATTATTGACGGCATGGGAACAAAGGCGATTGCAAATAAGCTGTCTGAGGAAAAGGTGCTGATACCGTCTGCATATCTGGAACAGTCCGAGCATGGAGAGAGCCGAAACCACAGCTACCATGACCCCTATCGTTGGAACTGTACCGCAGTTGCTTATATTCTTGAAAAGCAGGAATACATGGGGCATACCGTGTTGGGCAAGACCATCTGCGAGAACTTCAAGACCAAGAAGCGAAGAAAAGCCAGACCCGATGAACTTATTATCTTTGAGAATACCCATGAAGCCATTGTCGATGAAGAAACATGGCATCTGGCACAGAAGCTCCGCAGAAAAATAAAGCGTACTCTGGCAAATGGGACTTACTCGCACCGCCTGTCTGGACTGGTTTACTGTTCGGATTGCGGAAAACGCCTTTCCTATGCAAGCCCTCATTCACAGCACAGAACGGACGGAAAGACCTACGATGCAGACAGCAACTTCCGCTGCCCAACCTACAAATCCATGTACGGCGAGTGTACGATGCACTTTATCAAGGCATCCACTCTGGACAGTCTGGTGGATGAAGCTATCCGCAAGGTTGCCGCCTATGTGCTGAAAGATGAACAGGCATTTTTACAGCAAGTCAAAGAG
>JAFQFS010000031.1 GCA_017398585.1 Clostridia bacterium | reverse complement strand
GTTTTCCCCGAACCCCTTTCAAAAAACTTTAAACTATTTATTAGACAGAGTTTGTGCAGATTTGAAGTATATCAGCTGCACAGCCGTTCAGGTATTCCAAATCTGCACCGCACTTTGTCAGTCCAATCGTTTGAAAGTTTTTGAAGATGGGGTTTGGGGAAGAAACTTTTTTCAAAAAGTTTCTTCCCCAATTATTATAATGAGGTAAAAAAATGAAATCTATCCGTGAAATTTATAAGGTTGGGCATGGGCCGTCCAGCTCGCACACGATGGGACCTCAGAAGGCGGCGGCGATTTTTCTGAGTGAGAATCCGGACGCGGCGTCGTACCGGGCGATTCTGTACGGATCGCTTGCTGAGACGGGGAAGGGGCATCAGACGGACGTTGCCATTCTGGACACGCTCGGGCACGACAAGTGCGAAGTGGTGTTCAACGTGGACCGGACGATTGAGCTGCCGCACGAAAATACGATGGAGCTGTTTGCGTACGACGCGGACGGAAACGAAACGGCGAAGATGCGCGTGATGTCCATCGGCGGCGGCGATATCCGGATCGAAGGGGTATCGGCGTACGACCCGCCGGAAATCTACGAACATTCGAGCTACACGGAGATTGCGGAATACTGCAAGAACCGGAACATGCGTCTGTCGGACTACGTTTTCGAGCACGAAGGCGAAGAGATCAAGGGATTCCTTCTTGAAATCTGGCACACGATGACGGCGGCGATCCGCGAAGGTCTGACGAAGCGCGGCGTTCTGCCGGGCGGACTGAACGTGGAACGCAAGGCGCAGTACCTGTACAACCAGCGCCACATCGACGAATCCCCCAGCACGCGTGAAAACCGCATCGTGTGCGCCTACGCGTTCGCGGGAAGCGAGCAGAACGCAGACTGCGGCGTCATCGTCACGGCACCGACCTGCGGTGCGTGCAGCGTACTTCCGTCCGTCCTCCGCTACATGCAGGAGCAGAAGAACTTCACGGACGAACAGATCGTGAAGGCGCTCGCGGCGGGCGGTCTGATCGGCAACCTCATCAAGAAAAACGCGTCGATCTCCGGTGCGGAATGCGGCTGTCAGGCGGAAATCGGCACGGCATGCTCGATGGCGTCGGCGGCTCTCTGCGAACTGCACGAAATGTCCCTCGACCAGATCGAATATGCGGCGGAAGTTGCGCTGGAACACCACCTCGGTCTGACCTGCGACCCGATCTGCGGTCTCGTCCAGATCCCCTGCATCGAACGCAACGCCGTCGCGGCAATGCGCGCGATCAACGCCCTCAGCCTCGCAAACTTCCTCTCCGAAACCCGCAAAATCTCCTTCGACATGGTCGTCCGCACCATGTACGAAACCGGCCGCGACCTCAACTTCCGCTACCGCGAAACCTCCGCCGGCGGTCTCGCGAAGATTTATCAGTAAATAAAGTTTATCGGGAAAACCTTTTTTTCGAAAAAGGTTTTCCCGAACCCTTTCCAAAAAACTTCAATCTGTTATAGATGGCGGAGTGAGTGCAGATTGTTTGTGAATAAAATAGTTGACAGAAATAGAGCCTTGTGCTATAATGGAGAAAAGATTATGGCATGAGGTTTTTCTTATGGATGAGGAACGGCTGTACCGGCGCGGGAAGATCATTCTGATTGTGATGGTCGTGTTTGAGGTGATTTTTTCGGTCATCGAATTTTTTGCGACGTTCAATTTTGAAAAGAACAGCTCGATTTATCAGCCCCGGCGGACTCTGCGGGGGCGCAGGGGAGGGATGGTCGGCGGAATTTTCTGCCGTTATGCACTGGCGGGATATTCGCTTGTGCATCTTCTTTTGAAAGGCGGGAGGTTTGAGCGGATTTTCTATCTGCTGTCGGCGGTTCTGAGTATTCTGCTTGTGATCTCGAACTCCGGCATTCCTGCGGAAGTGAGGATTCTTTGCGGCTCGTTTTTTGCGGTACGCGGGATTTTCTGCATCCTGCTGTTCAAATGCAGAAGTGTGCAGGTCTACCTTGAGACGCGGGAATGGGAGGAATGAGAAAAAATGATTTATAAAAAACAGCTTTAAATTTTAAAAAACTCTTGTACATCGGTGAACATTGTGTTAAAATGAGCACAACAAATCATCGATTTACAGGAGTTTTTTATGATTATCCGAATCCTGAAACTCGCGAAGCCGTGGTACGGGTCGCTGGTGATCACGGTGCTTGCCCTCATCGGGGCATCCGTACTGAGTCTGGTCACGCCGGAAGCCGTGCGGCGTCTGACCGCACTGCTCGGTGAGCCGGAAAAGCTCACGACCTCCGTTCTGCTGACGTACGTTGCGATTATGGTCGGTGCGTACCTTCTGCGCGGGGGCTGCCGCTTCCTCGCGATGTGGCAGTCGCATGTCGGTGCATGGAATTTCGTCGGAAACCTGACGTCCATGTGTTTCGACAAGCTCGAATCGCTTTCGATGCGCTACTATTCCGACAAGCAGACCGGTGAGATCATGTCCCGCATGATCAACGACACCCGTCAGCTCGAAGTGCTGATCGCGCATTCCGTCCCCGATATGTTCACGAACGTCATGATGATCCTCGGCGTCTGCGTGATGATCTTCACGATCAACCCGTGGCTTGCGCTGTACACGATGGTTCCCGTGCCGTTCATTATCATTCTGTCGCGCATTTTCATCACGAAGGTCGCACCGCTCTTCAAGATCAACCAGGAAGTCCTCGCCGGGCTGAACGGCATGACGCAGGACGACCTCGCCGGCATGAAGGAAATCCAGGCGTTCGGCAAGGAAAAGACCGAGTCCGTGCGCATGGTGGAATACTGCAAAAAGTACATCTACGTCAACGTCCGCGCGAATTTCTACAACGCGATGTACCACCCGTCCGTGGAATTCATGACCTCGATCGGTACGGTCATCGTCATGGGTGTCGGTGGGGTGTTCGCGATGCGCGGCACCATGTCTACCGCCGACATCGTCGGGTTCTTCATGTACCTGTCGCTGTTCTACTCACCGCTGTCCGCGCTCGCCCGTCTCGCGGAGGACATCCAGGTGGCAAACGCCTGCTCCGGACGTGTGCTTGAGCTGCTCGACACCGAAAGCGAGATCAAGGAAGACGAAAACGCCGTCGCGATCCCGCGCGGAAACGGCGAAGTGAAGTTTGAAAACGTAAAATTCAGTTACGACAAAGAGACGACTGTCATTGACGACGTATCATTCACCGCGAAGCCGGGGCAGATGATCGCCCTTGTCGGTGCGACCGGCGTCGGCAAGACGACGATGGTGTCCCTGCTTGAACGCTTCTACGATCCCACGTCCGGACGGATCCTCCTCGACGGACACGATACCCGTCACGCGACGCTGAAGTCCCTGCGCGACAATCTCTCCATCGTTCTGCAGGACGTATTCCTGTTCAACGGCACCGTGTACGACAATATCGCCTACGGCGCGGAGAATCCGAGCGAGGAAGCGGTGGTCGAAGCCGCAAAGATCGCCTGTGCGGACGAGTTCATCCGCGCGATGCCGGACGGCTACCGGACGATGATCGGTGAGCGCGGCGTCCGTCTCTCCGGCGGTCAGAAGCAGCGCATCGCCATTGCACGTGCGGTCCTGCGTAATACGCCCGTTCTGATCCTCGACGAAGCGACCTCCGCGGTCGACAACGAGACCGAAGCGGAGATCCAGCGTGCCATCGAAAACCTGACCGGACGCCACACGCTGATCGTGATCGCGCACCGTCTGTCGACCGTCATGAAGGCGGACAATATCATCGTCCTCAAGGAAGGGAAGATTGCTGAACAGGGTACACACGACGAACTGCTCGCCATGAACGGCATTTACGCCGGAATGTGCGGCATCCACGACACCGACGCCCTGATAAAGATTGAAGAATAATCAGAACCGGAAAGGAGATTTGTCATGAGATTAGCGACGACAACCTGCGATTTCGGGATGTATCCGTCCCATGAGGAACGGATCCGCCATCTGTACGACGCAGGGTTCCTGTACATCGACCTGAGCCTGTACACCGAAGCAGACATGATCCCGTTCCTGCAGCCGGACTGGAAGGAAACCGCTCTTAAACTGAAGGAGTTTGCGGAATTGCTCGGGATGAAATTCGTGCAGGCGCATTCGCCGGGCGGCAATCCGCTGTCCCGTGATGCGAAGTGGGACGGACTGCTCGCATCGACGATCCGCTCCGTGGAGGTCTGCGGGATCCTCGGGATTCCGAACACGGTCGTCCACGCCGGATGGGCGGGCGGCATCGGCAGGGAAGAGTATTATGAGCGGAACCGCGAGTTTTATGCGCTGCTGTATCCCGCAATGGAAGCGAACAGCGTCAATGTGCTGACTGAAAATTCTGCGAAGTCGAACATGGGATCGAACTACTACTTCCTGACCGGCGCGGACATGGCGGAATTCCTCGACTGGGCAGCGCATCCGCTTCTGCACGCCTGCTGGGACACCGGTCACGCGAACATCGAGGGACACCAGTACGACGACCTTGTCGCGCTGGGCGGACATCTCCGTGCGCTTCACATCAACGACAACCGTGGGAAGATGGACGAGCACATGATGCCATATCTCGGCACGATGTGCATGGACGAAGTGATGCTCGGTCTCCGCGACGCGAAGTACAGCGGATATTTCACGTTTGAAGGCGGCAGTACGCCTGTACGCCGTTCGAGCTGGCCGCTGTCGCGCACGCCGTTCCGCGAAACGCCGTTCCTGCAGGATCCGCCGGACTTCCTGTACGACGACCTCGAACGCACAATGTACAGAATCGGCGTCCACATCCTGAAATCTTACGACTGCTTCGAAGAATAAGAAAATGCCCGTCGCTCGGAAGAGCGGCGGGCATCATTTTTTATATCATTTTTATCAGATCAGGAATACATTCTTCGAACTTGACGCCGTACCAGTGGTTGGCGTCGCCCATGGAGCAGCGGATGCAGTTCACGGTATTTTCGACAGCGATCTTCATGGCGTCGTACAGGGACTTGCCGAGGATGAGCGCGCCGAACATGGTGGACGAGAACACGTCGCCGGTGCCGTGGCACTGGACGGGCAGATTTTCAGCGAAATATTCGGTGAATTCGCCGGTTGTGCTGTCGTAGCCGACGACGCCCTGCGTTTTTCCGTCGTAGTTGACGCCGGTGAGGGCGGTCATTTTTGCGCCGAGCTCTGCCAGACGTACGAGCAGATCGCGGATGTACGCTTCGTCGTATTCACCGGGGCGGCGGAATTCTTCGCCGAGCATGAACGTCGCTTCGGTGAGATTGGGGACGATAATGTCCGCTTTGCCGCAGAGGTGCTTCATCGCGGTGACGATGCGGTCGTCAAATCCGGCGTAGAGTTTGCCGGCGTCGCCCATGACGGGGTCGACGAAGACGAGCGGGGGCTTGAAGTCGTCTGCGAACTGTTCGATCATTGCCGCCTGTTCGGGGGAACCGAGGTAGCCGGTGTAGAGCCCGTCGAAGGCGAGCTTTTCCTTTTTCCAGTGAGCGGTGATTTCTGGAATGTCGGAGCTGAGGTCGCGGAAGGTATAGCCGGTGAATCCGCCGGTATGGGTGGAGAGAACGGCGGTCGGGATCACCGCGCATTCGATTCCCATGGCAGAGATCAGAGGAAGGGCAACGGTAATGGAGCATTTGCCGAAGCAGGAAATATCCTGAATAGTAACCGCACGTTTCATGGTATTTATGTTTCTCGGGGAAAACTTTTTTGAAAAAAAGTTTTCCCCGGAGACTTACGGAGTAAGTCTCGTCCCCTTTCAAAAAACTTTATACAGGAAAAATAATTTCATTGAGTTCGTGTGTATAGTATATAACGATTTTTGTCAAAAATCAATGTGCGGATTTTACAAGATGTATCCATTTACAAACGGAAATTTTTGTATAAAAAATACACCGTCTGTGTTTCCACAAACGGTGTAGGGAAGAAAATCGAGTTTAAATTACTTGATTTCAACTTCTGCGCCAGCAGCGGTGAGCTTAGCCTTGATAGCTTCAGCGTCTTCCTTGGAAGCGCCTTCCTTAACGGTCTTCGGAGCGCCTTCAACCATTTCCTTAGCTTCCTTGAGGCCGAGGCCGGTGAGTTCACGAACAACCTTGATAACGTCGAGCTTCTTAGCGCCGAAGGACTTGAGAACTACGTCGAATTCAGTCTTTTCTTCTGCTGCGGGAGCTGCTGCTGCTGCGCCTGCTACTGCTACGGGAGCTGCTGCGGATACGCCGAATTCTTCTTCTACTGCCTTAACGAGGTCAGCGAGTTCGAGGATGGTAAGAGCCTTGATGGATTCAAGAATCTGAAGAGACTTTTCGGATGCCATTTTTATTTCCTCCAATTAATTGAGTAAGTTGTGTTTTGAAATTTGATTTATATAAAGGGGTTATGCTGCGGGAACCGTAGGCTGAATTATTCAGCAGGGGTTTCTGCAGGAGCTTCTTCGGAGCCTTCGTTTTCCTTGTCGATGATGGCCTGAAGAACGTATGCAAACTTGTACAGCGGGCTCTGGATGCTGCCGAGAAGCTTTGCAACGAGGATTTCCTTGGACGGGATGTCAGCGAGTTCGTTAACGGTTGCTGCGTCAACTACTGCACCTTCGAGAAGACCGCCGCGGATTTCAAAGGTTTCGATCTTTTCCGCATATTCCTTGAGAATCTTAGCGGGAGCGATCGGATCGTCAAAGCTGATTGCGAGAGCGTTCATGCCTTCGAGCTGGGGCTTGAGGGCTTCGAAACCGGTTTCGTCGCATGCCTTGCTGATGAGAGTGTTCTTGATAACAGCGTACTTAACGTTTGCTGCACGAAGAGCTGCACGCATCTTGGTGTCGTTATCAACGGTAATGCCTTCGTATTTTACAAGAACCGCGGAAGCTGCATTGCGCATATCTTCGGCAAGTGCTTCAACAACGGCTTTCTTCTGCTCTAAAATCTGTGCGCTGGGCATTGTGTTTCCTCCTTATAAGGTTATAAGCGGTAACAAAAAAGTCTTTTTTCACACTTCCGCGCGAAAAAAGACTTAAAAAATCCATTGATTCTTATAAGGTCTCTCCTCGGCAGGAAGCAAATGCTTTTACTGTAACCTGCTGTCTTTGGTTCAACAACGTTGTGTATTATACCACAGCGTCAAACGTTTGTCAATAGGTTTTTGAAAGATTTTTTCTTTTTTTGAAGACTTTTTTGAAGAAATTTTGTTTCTGCAGAATTTCTCTTGTCCTGCGCGGACGGCGCACAAGAGGGTGCCCGGAGCGGCACCCTCTTGTGAATCACCCCGCTCTGTCAGATCGTACGTTTTTGCTTATCAAATACGGAACAACTGTCCGTTTGTTTCTCGATTTCGTGACTGCAGATCGTCCGTTTCTGATTCTGCTAACCGCGGGGTGCGGGGGTGGAGGTATTCTGTTGACGGATGGTGATCCTTGTTGGCTGAGAATTTATGGAGATACCGGTTATTTTACGAGGTACTTGCCGCATTTATAGCAGGTGTCGCGTTCCGCTTTGTTGATGTCGCCGCAGTACGGGCAGATGAACAGGGTGAGCATGTCTTCCGTTGCGACGCCGTAACGCATCGGGTATTTCATCCCGCGCAGGAAGACGACTGTGTCGCCGACTTTGTACGGAGCTTCGGTGTAATATTTATTTTCGCCGTTCCGGTCTTCGTGGAGGAGTTCGAATTTTTTCGGCTCCTTTCCGCCGCAGTCGATCGTGAGCGTGACGATGAATTTCTTGGAAAGTCCTCTGTTTTTCGTGCGGATGTGGTAATCCGCGTCGATGTCCGTGATCGTACCGCTCCAGCTTGTCCGGAACAGGATCCGGTGGATACCGACGATCAGGCACGCGAGGACAAATCCGCACGCCATCACCATGACGATTCCCATCACGGGATAGCGGCTTTCCGAAAAGTCGATGGCGGCACAGAGAATTCCGGCGGTGCAGAGAAGCGTGATGCCCGCAGAAATACGGGAGCCGATATTCTTCCGGTATTGATCGAGGAATTTCTGCGGAAGTTTGATGCTTTTGTCGATTGCCATGGGAACCTCCTGTTATTTTTCGTTTTTGATCTTATCCCAGTAGGCTTTTGCCGCCTGCTCGGTCTTGTTTTCGGCGTATTCGTAATACGTACGGTCTTTGAGGTCGTCGGGGAGGTACTGCTGCTTTACCCAGTGGTTCGGGTAGTCGTGGGGGTATTGATAGCCCTTGAATTTCGGGCTGCGGAGGTGATTCGGGATTTCCGCACCCATTCCTCGTTCGATGTCGGCGGCCGCGGCGTTGATGGCATTGTACGCCGAGTTCGACTTCGGCGCGGTCGCGAGCATGACGGCGGCGTTGGCGAGGGGGATTCTGGCTTCGGGCAGACCGAGTTCCTTTGCGGATTCGACGCACGCACGGGTGATGACGGCGGCCATCGGGTACGCCGCGCCGATGTCCTCGCTGGCAATGACCATGAGACGGCGGCAGGGGGAGATGAGATCGCCGCCCTGCAGGAGCCGCGCGAGGTAGAACACGGCGGCGTCGGGGTCGGAGCCGCGGATGGACTTCTGCAGACCGGAGAGGAGGTCGTAGTGGATGTCGCCGTCGCGGTCAAAGCCGCTCTGCGCCACGGACGGGATAAATTCCTTCACGGAGCGGATGCGGCGGGTACCGTCTTCGTCGATGTCGGCGGCACCCTCGGCGACCTCGAGCATGGTCAGTGCGCGGCGGACGTCGCCGCCGGATGCGTGGGCGATGTCGTCGATCACGCCGTCGTCGAGGCGGAGGTCGGGATAATATCGTACAATAACGTCGTCGAGACGTTTGGCGATGTCGGCGGGGGAGACATGTTTGAATTCGAAAACGGAGCATCTTGAGAGAAGCGCGTCATATATATAATAGTACGGATTTTCCGTTGTGGACGCAATAAGCGTGATGCGTCCGTCCTCGAGGTATTCGAGCAGGGACTGCTGCTGCTTTTTGTTGAAATACTGGATCTCGTCGAGGTAGAGCAGGACGCCGCCGATGCCGAGGATGCTGTCGGTCTCCTTCGCGACGTCGCGGATGTCGGACAGGGAAGCGGTGGTGGCGTTGAGTTTATAGAGGGTCTTGCCGGACGCCTTGGCGATGACGTTTGCGGCGGTGGTTTTGCCGCAGCCGGGCGGGCCGAAGAAGATCATGGACGGGATCACGCCGCGCGTGAGCATTTTGCGCAGGATCCCGTTCGGACCGAACAGATGTGTCTGACCGGCGATGTCATCGAAGGTTTCGGGACGCACACGGTCGGCGAGAGGCTGTAAGATGGACATGGAAATTTAAGTTTCGCGGGGAAAACTTTTTCGGGAAAAAGATTTTCCCCGCACCCCTTTCAAAAAGCTTAAAACCGGGAGAATTTTATGGTTGAATACAAAGAGTATGTTGTGGTGCAGGGGAATATGGACTGCGAGGACGGCGGACGGGTGACGGCGAACATCACGCTGCCGTGCTTCAGCGGGGACGGTGTGGATTTTCAGACCGCCGCACGGCTGAACGGGTTTTATACGTACGCCGCGGGGGTACTGTATTCCTATGCCGCGTCGGTGGACGATCCGGAGGCGAGGCAGATCGGCTACACCTGCCGGAGTGAGGTCACGGTCGAGGGGGATGTCGTCGAGGTGACGCTGCACATCCTCGAGAGGCGGACGTACCGCGGGAGAAAGAGCGAGGTGAAGCGGAAGACGCTCTCGCATGTATTCCGTGACGGATATGCGGTGAGCCGGAAAACGCAGGTCGGATGACACATATATAATATTGTAGTAAATTTTCATACGTTTGTCAATAGCCGGAGAAGGAATGTGCGGATGACGGCGGTTATTTTTAAATTCCGGCGCGGAAACGGAAAAAATTTTCGAAAATCACAAAAAACTATTGATTTTAGTCCTTGTATACGTTATAATAGTATAAAAGGAAGTGTGCGTCCTGCGGAAACGGCAGGCGCAGCCCGTAACAAAATCGAACGATACGAACTCATCAGGAGGATAAACATATGGCATTACCGGTAGCAGTTCAGGTTTACTCTGTACGTGACAGCGCCGAAGCAAACCTTGCGGACACCCTTCGCAAGATCAAGGAAATGGGATACGACGGCGTGGAATTCGCCGGTCTCTACGGCTACGCTCCCGAATACATCAAGGGTCTCATCGACGCGCTCGAACTGATTCCCGTATCCGCTCACATTCCGCTCGACGAAATGATCGCGGATCCCGAAGGAACCTTCGCGGCATACCAGACCATCGGCGTAAAGTTCGCGGCAGTTCCCTATGTTACTCCCGAACGCCGTCCGGGCGCTGAAAAGTTCGAAGAAACCATCGAAGTGATCGCAAAGCTCGGCGAAACCGCAAAGAAGTACGGTATCACCCTTCTTTACCACAACCACGACTTCGAATTCACCAAGGTTGACGGCGAATACGGTCTCGATATCCTCTACAAGAGAGTACCGAAGGAATTCCTCGAAACCGAACTTGACACCTGCTGGGTCAACGTCGGCGGCGAAGTTCCCGCAGAATACATCGCAAAGTACAACGGCAGAACCCCTGTCGTTCACCTCAAGGACTTCTACATGAGCGGCAAGCTCCCGAAGCACCTCTACGCTCTCATCGGCATCGATGAAGAAGAAAAGGACGACGAACCCTCCACGTTCGAATTCCGTCCGGTCGGTCACGGCATGCAGGATATGCCCGCGATCCTCGAAGCATCCGTTGCTTCCGGCGCACAGTACGTCGTTGTTGAACAGGACGAACCCTCCATGGGTCTCTCCAGAATGGAATGCATCAAGGCAAGCCGCGAATACCTCAAGTCCATCGGCTGGTAATCATTAATTTGCACAAACAACACGTTATAGAACAAACAGTTTGCAAAAAACTTAGTCCTGTAACAGCCCGAAAAGGTTTTTGAAGGGGTCCGGGGAAACTTTTTCCTTAAAAAAGTTTCCCCGGGAGAGTCCCCTTATAAAATAAAAAAATAAGAAAGGCGGACAAAATAATGTCAGACGCAGTTCTCGGCCAGTTCAAGCAGGCAATCGTAGAAGAAAAGAAGATCGAAGGACGCAAGCTCAAGATCGGTATCATCGGTACCGGTTGGATTGCAGAATCCCACATTCAGAGCTACAAGATTCAGCCCGACGTTGAAATCGTAGCAGCAGCAGACCTTATCCCCGGTAAGGCTGAAAAGTTCATGGAAAGATTCGGCGTTTCCGGCGTTCGTTTCTATCCTTCCCACAAGGAAATGATCGACAACGAAGAGCTCGACGGCGTTTCCATCTGCACCTACAACACCCAGCACGCAGAACCCACCATTTACGCTCTTAAGAAGAACATCCCCGTTCTCCTTGAAAAGCCCTTCACCGTAACCCTCGAAGAAGCAGAAGCAGTCTGCAAGGCTGAAAAGGAAAGCACCGCATTCGTATCCGTTGGCTTCCAGCCCAGATTCGACGCGAACATGCAGATGATCAAGAAGATCGTTGACTCCGGCGTTCTCGGCAAGATCTACTACATCCAGACCGGCGGCGGCCGTCGTCGCGGTATTCCGGGATCTACCTTTATCGAAAAGTCCACCGGCGGTATCGGTGCGCTCGGCGATATCGGCTGCTACTCCCTCGACATGGTTCTCAACGCAATCGGCTATCCGAAGCCGCTGACCGTTTCCGGTTACGTTTCCGATTACTTCGGAAAGAACCCGAAGTACAACGGTGCAGACGCAGCTCGCTTCTCCGTTGACGACTTCGGTGCAGCGTTCATCCGTCTCGAAGGCGGCATCATCCTCGACTTCAGAATCGCATGGGCTATGCACGTAAATACTCCTGGTGATACCATCATCTTCGGTACCGAAGGTGCTCTCCGTATCCCGTCCACTGACTGCTGGAACGGCTCCGTAGGCGGTCCCATGACCATCTACCACGACGTATGCGGCGCTCAGACCGAAACCGTAATTCCGATTCTCCAGAACAGCGGCAAGGGCGGCCTCTTCGACAAGAAGATTCGTTCCTTCCTCGACGCAGTGAAGACCGGCGGTCCCGCACCCGTTCCGACTTCCCAGATCCTCTACAACCAGGCTATCATCGACGGTATCAACAAGTCCTCCGCTCTCGGCAAGGAAGTTGAAATCGTATTCAACGAAGACTAAGTTTATAAAATGTGGTTTCGCGGGGAAAAACTTTTTGAAAAAAGTTTTTCCCCGCACCCCTTTTCAAAAACTTTTAAACAAAAAGAGAAGACAAAGTTTGTGCAGAACGCTTGTTTTGCACGTTTTTTATTTTTACAGACAAAAAGTACGTCCAAATCGAACGATCTGCACGTACTTTGTCAGTATAACAGATTAAAAGTTTTTGAAGGTGGGGTGCGGGGGGGAAACTTTTTTTAAAAAATTTCCAACCCCCGATTAAAACCACACC
>JAFQFS010000006.1 GCA_017398585.1 Clostridia bacterium | reverse complement strand
AGGGGAACCTTTCCTCTGAAAAGGTTCCCCTCAAGAAACGTTATTTGATAAACCCTCACCGAACGCCGAAGAGGAGTTCGCTGTAGGTCGGGTATGGCCAGTATTTGGAAGCGGTGATGTGTTCGGCTTCGTCCACATAGGAGCGGAGTTCGGACATTTTGGTGATGATTTTGTCTTTGATGGTGAAGGAGAGGTTGGTGACGTCGGTGATGGAGTCGAGACGGGGGAGTTCTTCTTCGAGTTCGCGGACGGCTTTTGCGATGGAGGCGGTGAGGGTGGAGAGATGCTTGACGGTTTCGGTCTCGTAGGAGACGTCGAAGGCGTCGAAGAGGGCCTTTTTCGCCGCGCCGGTCTCTGCGACATCCTTCGCGTATGCGCCGATCGCCGGGAGGATCTGCTTGTAGACCATGTCCACCATCGTCGCCGCTTCGATGCGGATCGTCTTGCAGTAGTTTTCCAGAACGATCTCGTAGCGGGACTTCATTTCCTTTTCCGTGTAAATGCGGTGCGCCTGGAACAGACGGACATTCTTCGCCGCAAGGAAGTACGGGAGCGCGTCCGGGGTCGTGCGGAGATTCAGCAGACCGCGTTCCTCCGTTGCTTCGCGGATCCACGCGTCGTCGTAGCCGTTGCCGTTGAAGATGATCCGCTTGTGCTTCCGGATCGTGTCGCGGATGAGATGGTTCAGCTCCGTGCGGAAGTCTTCTGCCTTTTCGAGAATGTCCGCGAACTGGCGCAGCGATTCCGCGACCGCCGTGTTCAGCACGACGTTACAGTCCGCGATCGAGTTCGACGAACCCACCATACGGAATTCGAATTTGTTCCCCGTGAAGGCGAACGGCGACGTGCGGTTCCGGTCCGTGTTGTCCTTCGGCAGACGCGGCAGAACGTCAACACCCAGCTTCAGCTGTGCCGCTTCCTTCGGGTCGTAGTGCGTGTCGGTCTCCAGCGCGTCGATGACCGCGGAGAGTTCGTCCCCGAGGAAGATCGAGATGACCGCCGGAGGTGCTTCGTGCGCTCCGAGACGGTGGTCGTTGCCCGCCGTTGCCGCGCTGATGCGCAGGAGATCCTGATATTCGTCCACCGCCTTGATGACCGCACACAGGAACAGCAGGAACTGCGCGTTTTCGTACGGCGTTTCACCGGGCGTCAGCAGGTTCATGCCCGTGTTCGTCGCGATGGACCAGTTGTTGTGCTTGCCCGAACCGGTCACGCCGAGGAACGGCTTTTCGTGGAGCAGGCAGACGAGACCGTGCTTCTTCGCGGTCTTCTGCATGATCTCCATCGTGAGCTGGTTGTGGTCGGTCGCGATGTTCGCCTGGCTGTAGATGGGTGCCAGTTCATGCTGTGCGGGAGCGGCTTCGTTGTGCTCCGTCTTCGCGAGGACGCCGAGCTTCCACAGTTCTGTGTCCACTTCGCGCATGAACGCCTGCACGCGGGGCTTGATCGCGCCGAAATAATGGTCGTCGAGTTCCTGACATTTCGGCGGCTTTGCGCCGAAGAGGGTGCGTCCGGTGAAGATGAGGTCGGGGCGCGCGTCGTACATTTCCTGCGGGATGAGGAAGTATTCCTGTTCGGGACCGACGCAGGCGCGGACGCATCTGACGCTCGTATGCGGGTCGAACAGCTTCAGGATGCGGAGGGACTGGATGTTGATCGCTTCCATGGAGCGGAGGAGCGGGGTCTTTTTGTCGAGTGCTTCGCCGCCGTAGGAGCAGAACGCGGTGGGGATGCAGAGGGTATCGTCCTTGATGAAGGCATAGGAGGTCGGGTCCCACGCGGTATAGCCGCGGGCTTCGAAGGTGGCGCGGAGGCCGCCGGAAGGGAAGCTGGACGCGTCCGGTTCGCCGCGGACGAGCTCCTTACCGGAGAATTCCATGATGACCTTGCCGCCCTCGATGGGGGAGATAAAGCTGTCGTGCTTTTCGGCGGTCACGCCGGTGAGGGGCTGGAACCAGTGGGTATAATGGGTGCAGCCTTTTTCGATCGCCCAGTCCTTCATGGCATTGGCGACGATATTTGCTACATTTATATCGAGAGTACGGTATTCGTCGATGGTCTTTCTGAGGGATTTATAGGTTTCCTTCGGGAGACGTTCGCGCATGGTGGTATCGTCGAACGCGAGGCAGCCGAAGTAATCGGAAACAGTAGGCATAATTCGTAGGTCTCTCCTTCATTATGACAAAAAAAGCGACCGAGAAAAGGCGAAAAATGTCCCTTTATTCCCTAATCGCTGAGATAATTATACACTCGGATTCCGGCAAAGTCAATTGGTTTCGCCGAATATTTTGCCGCCGGCGGAGGTTTTGGAGAACGTCACAACGACGGGGATTTTATTGGAATTTTGATTGTTCAAAATTTTTTAAAGGAAGAAAAACGCCCTGCGGGCGTTTTTCAAATTTTATGTGCCTGCGCGGCACGGCTGCACAAAGGAGGTTCACTCCGTGAACCTCCAGTCCTCGCGCGGGACCTCTTGTGAATCACCCGCGCCAAAGGAGGGGAAGGATCCCCTCCTCTGGACTCTTCCCCTCAGACGCAGCGCTAACCGCGAGGGCTGAGGATATAGTATGCTTTGTTGACGGAAGCATAAACTAATTATGCGGTTAGCCTATATCTGCGCAACCCTTACACCGTATGTACGTGTCGAGTTTTGTCTGAATTCCCAGCTTCAGAAGCGCAAAGGAGAATCCAAGGGGGAACCCCCTGGGTCGGGGTGATTCACAAGAGGGCGACGACTCGCCCTCTTGTGCGCCGTCCGCGTAGGACAATGTCAGGTCTGCACTCGCAGACATCCTGTAAGCATATCATAAATCCTGCATAAAATTTTATTTTCCCGTAGATTCCGCCGCATTGTTGTGGTATAATTATACCGAAAAATTTATAATTACACGGAGCCATGACCCCTCATGAAAAAATTCCTTCTCCTCGAAAACGGCATGTCGTTCGAAGGCGAATCCTTCGGCGCCGATTCCGATGTCACCGCCGAACTCGTCTTCTCCACTGCTATGGTCGGCTATACCGAAGCCCTCACCGATCCCCGCTTCGCCGGTCAGGCCCTCTGCCTGACTTTCCCCGTCGTCGGAAACTACGGCGTCTGCGAAGCCGACTGCGAATCCGATGCCGTCCATCCCGCCGCGCTCATCGTCCGCGAATACTGTGACGATCCCTCCAATTTCCGCTGTGAGGAAACCCTCGATGCCTTCCTCAAAAAACACGGCGTTCCCGGCATCTCCGGCGTCGATACCCGCCTCCTCACCAAAATCCTCCGCGAAAACGGCTCCATGAACGCCCTCCTGACCTCCGATCCCGCGTCCGCCGACCTCGGTGCCGTGAAGGCTTACCGCGTCTCCCGCGCCGCTGAACGTGTCTCCGCAAAGGACGTCCGCCTCGAACGCGCCGATTCCCCCGACGCGCCGCATTATAAAGTCGCCCTGCTCGACCTCGGCGTGACCAGAAGTACCGTCAGTGCCCTCACCCGCCTCGGCTGCGACGTGTACGTCCTGCCGTATCACACCTCCGCCGACGCCATCCTCGCCCTCTCGCCGGACGGTCTCTTCGTTTCCGGCGGTCCCGGCAACCCCGCGGATTATCCCGATCTCGCCGGTACCCTCGCCGCTCTCCTTCCCGCCAAACTCCCTGCCATGGCCGTCGGTCTCGGTCACCAGCTCCTCGCCATGGCGAACGGCATGTCCGTCGGAAAACTCCCCCACGGTCACCGCGGCAGCAACCATCCCGTCCGGGACACGGCAACGGGTCACCTCTACATCACGTCCCAGAACCACGGCTTCGCCGTCACGGAAGTGAACGATACGGCGACCGAAACATTCGTGAATGCTGGCGACGGCACAAACGAAGGGCTTTCCTACAAGAATATCCCCGCGTTCTCCGTCCAGTTCGCACCGTCTACCACCGGAATTTCCGCAAATACGGAATTCCTGTACGAAAACTTCATCCGGATGATGGCAGAATAACGCCGGAACGGGTTCCATTTGCCGTTTGATCTTCCGCAAAAATCCCGGATTCCGTTGAAACCGCCGGAAACTTGTGCTATAATATACGATACATTTCAATCATTCCCAAAGGTGTCCCATGAATACAGCATCCCAGTACATCCGCACCGCGCCGCGGCGGAAGGTGCTTGCGCAGGGTCTGCGCGACGGCATCCCCATCGGGCTCGGTTATTTCGCCGTGTCCTTCTCGCTCGGCATCGCCGCGAGAAACGCCGGTCTTACCGCGTGGCAGGGCTTTCTCACCAGCCTGCTCATCAACGCGTCTGCCGGTGAGTACGTCGGATTCACGATCATCTCCCTCGGCGGAACCTACCTCGAAATGGCGATCATGACCTTCATCGCCAACGCGCGCTATCTCCTCATGAGCTGTGCGCTCAGTCAGAAATTCCACCCCGGAACAAAGCTCATCCACCGCCTCGCCGTCGGATACTACGTCACCGACGAGCTCTTCGGCATTGCCATTGCCCGCGACGGCTTCCTTGATCCCTATTATTCGTACGGAGCCATCCTCGTCGCGTCCCCCGCATGGGCGCTCGGTACAATGTTCGGCGTCATTATGGGCAATATGCTTCCCCTCCGGGTCGTCTCCGCGCTCAGCGTCGCCCTGTACGGCATGTTCATCGCCATCATCATTCCCCCGTCCCGCAAAAACCGCGTCGTCGCCGCATTCGTGCTCATCAGCTTTGTCTGCAGCTTCGGCGTGAAGTTCCTCCCCTTCCTCGCTTCTCTCTCCGGCGGCACCGTGACCATCCTCCTCACCGTTGTGATCTCCACCGCCGCCGCACTTCTCTTCCCAGTCAAGACTGGCGGCAACGAATCCGCAAAGGAGGACGAATCCCATGACGCATAACGTTTATCTCTACCTGCTCGTCATGGTCATCGTGACCTACGCCATCCGCGTCCTCCCGCTGACGCTCATCCGCAAACCCATCCGCAGCCGCTTCATCCAGTCGTTCCTGTACTACGTCCCCTATGTCACCCTCGCCGTCATGACGTTCCCCGCCATCACCGAGGCGACGCAGTCCCCGGTCGCCGGATTTGCCGCACTGATCGTCGGGATCGTCCTGTCGTGGTTCGGCGGAAGCCTGTTTCAGGTGGCGGCGTCCTGCTGCGGCGTCGTGTTCCTGCTCGAACTGATTCTGGTATAAGCATCCGCGGAAAACGTGAAACCGGAAAGGATCAAACGAACGATGAAAAACCTTTTATCAAAACTCCCGGACAATCCGAAGCTCCCGAAACGTGTGATTTATTATCTGTGCGACGGCGAAGAAGTCTCCCTGTCCGTCGATGCGATAATCGTTTCCATCCCTGTGCCCGACTGGAACCGGGATCTGTCTCCGTGGACGGCACCGCGTGTGTTCCTGGACGGCGAAGATTTCGGCGGCGCCGCGGCGGAATATCTGCGTTCCATTGAGGAAACCACCCTGCAGACGGAGAGCCTCTTTGCATACAAGCCGGAATCCCGCGGGATCGCGGGATATTCCCTCGCCGGACTCTTCGCCGTCTGGGCGCTGTATCACTCGAGTCTGTTCGACCGCGCGGCCTCCATGTCCGGTTCGCTCTGGTTCGACGGATTCACGGACTTCATGAACGATCACCGTCCGGTGAAGGTGCCGGAAAAGCTGTACCTGTCGGTCGGTGAACAGGAAAAGCGTACCAAAAGCCGCCGCATGGCACAGGTCGAAGCCTGCACGCTCCGCACGGCGGAGATATTCCGCGGATACGGCACGGATGTACAGTTTGAAAAAAATCCCGGCGGACATTTCAACAATATCCCCGAACGGGTCGCACGCGGGCTTCAGTGGCTCGCGCTGTAAGAAAACAGCATAAGAAAAAGGCAGTACCTGCGGTACTGCCTTTTGATCTGCGTAAAATTATTCTGCGGGAACGAAGGAAACAACGATCGCGCCGGGACCGGAGTGCGTGCCGATGACGCAGCCGAGCTGACCGATCGTGAGCTGATCGATGTGGTCACCGAAAATATCCCTGCTGTCTTCCAGATAGTTCGTGACGGCTCCGTCCGCGAGGTCGCCCGCGTAGGTGAGAACGACGGGATAGTCGAAATTGATGCCGCCTGCGGCACGGATGCTGTCGTTCATCATTTTATGGCTCATCTTGACGCCGCGTGCCTTGCCGACGGTTTCGAGCTTGCCTTCGCCGTTGAGGGTCAGGAGGGGCTTGATGTTCAGAAGACCGCCGACCGCCGCCGAGGTCTTGGAAATACGTCCGCCGCGCTTGAGGTATTCGAGGGTTTCCAGAGTAACGAACAGACGTGCCTTTTTGCGCATTTCATCCAGTTCTTCAAAAATCTGCGCTGCCGTCCAGCCTTCGTCGCGGCGGCGGATCGCCTGTTCGATGAGAACCTGTTCGCCCGCGGTCGCGGAAAGGCTGTCAATGACGTACACACGTCCGGGATAATCCTGTGCCGCAACGAGCGCACTCTGGCAAGTGCCGGAAAGACCGCTCGAAATGGTGATGACGATCACGTCGTCGCCTGCGCGTACGGCCTCTTCAAACATTGCCGCGAATTCGCTGACGTTGACCTGGCTGGTACGTGCAACTTCCTTGTTGGCTTCCAGTTTTTCAAAAAATTCGTCGGGAACGATGTCAATCCCGTCGCGGTATTCCGTACCGGCGAGGATGGTTCTGAGGGGAGCAAAGCCGATGTTCTGCTGTTCTGCAAAGCTGACCTTGATGTCGGATGCCGAGTCCACGATGATTTTTACACTCATGATATTGTTCCTTTGTATTGATAATTAATATTTGACAACATTTCACACATTATACCACATCCGGAATCAAATTGCAATAACTTTCCAGAAAAATAAAAAAATTCCCTATCAGAAAAACAGAGCCGTCCGGTTCCGGATGACTCTGTTCAGCGTTTACAGATATTTTTCGCAGATGTATTTTTCGAGCATTTTGTTGTCCACATACTCCGCAATGGCTTCGTTCTGAAACAGCATTCTTCGCTCTATCCTCATAAAGCTTTGTAAACTCTCGTTTTACTGTAATAAACTACGCCGGAATATGTTCCGTCTTTATTCAACCGTCTGTTTGCTATGTAACCGTCTTTTTTGAATCCGGCTTTTTCCATTACTCTGTATGATTGAACATTAAGTTCATTACAAGAACATTCTACCAAGTAATACCCGCTGTTGTTTAATAAATGATCCGATACTGCTTTCAAAGCTTCTGCCGCATAGCCATTGCCCCAATAATTATATCTTATCGTATAACCGACATTGCAATAATTGTGTTTTTTTACAACCGTATTGACATCGATATTACCTGCAACTTCACCTGTGGCTTTTATTTCAATAACCCACTTTTCGTATTTGGATTCATCGGCTTCACATATCCATTTTCTAATACATTCCAATTCTTCCTCCCTTGTTAAGTTCGGAAATTTAATGTATTTAGATAATCTTTCGTCGGTTATTATCTCGTAAATGGCATCCAAATCACTTTCTTGATATCTTCTTAAAATTAATCTTTCCGTTTCTATTTTTGGACTCAGCATATTAAATCACATCCTTTATGTTGATATTACATTGCCGTAATTGAGTTCAAAATTCGCCAAACTCAAGCCCTGCTTGAAACAAAAAATCCCGTCTATAACGGGAAATCTGCATTCAACTATGTCTATCTATCCAGTCCAAAAGTTTTTGAAGATGGGTTCGGGAAGGAACTTTTTTCAAAAAGTTCCTTCCCGAGAAAAATCCACTTAAATCTTAACTTCAGCGTGAGCTTCTGCGCTTCTGTAGATACCGTCGAGCATTCTCTGAACGGTAACGGCGTCGTCGATCGGGGAGATCGGGGTCTTGCCTTCGTTTACGCATTCGATGAAGTGGCGGATTTCTTCTACGAAGTAGTTGTTGCCCTTGACTTCCGGCTTGAGGTCAGCGAGGTAGCCTTCTTCGTTTTCGGTGTAGATGGTGAGCGGGTCGAAGGTACAGCCGGCCTTGGAACCGAAGAGCTGGGTGGTAGCGGATTCGGGACCGTTGATCGCCCATGCGATTTCAGCCATCATGGTCTTGCCGCCTTCGAAGCGGAAGAATACGGTTGCGGAGTCTTCGGTATCGAACACGCCGTTGCCCTTGCCGAACGGCTGCCATCTGGAGATACCCTTGGTCTTGAAGTCGCCGATGCGGTAGGAAGTTTCCGCGGAAACGGAGATCGGCTTCGGTCTGTCCATGAGGTACCAGGTACGGTCGATTGCGTGAACGCCGATGTCGAGAACGGGGCCGCCGCCTGCGAGTTCCTTATCGGTGAACCAGCCGCCGGGAGTACCTCTGCGGCGAACGTAGAGGGTCTTTGCAGCGTAGATTTCGCCGAACACGCCTTCTGCGTAGAGTTCACGAACCTTCTGCTGTTCTGCGCCGTAACGGGTAACCACTGCGAGCATGAACTGAACGCCGGCTTCCTTTACGGCCTTTTCCATAGCGAGACCCTGTTCGAGGGTAGCAGCGAGAGGCTTTTCGCAGAGGATGTTCTTGCCTGCCTTGGCAGCAGCGATACAAACGGGAGCGTGAGCTGCGGTCCAGGTGCAGATGTCGATGTAGTCCACGTCAACGTTGGCGAGGAGTTCTTCAACGGAAGCGAAGTAGTTCGGGATACCGTACTTTTCAGCGGCGTCCTTTGCGCGTTCCGGAACGATGTCCGCGATCGCAACAACTTCAGCGATATCGGTGAGCTGCTGATATGCCGGAAGGTGCGCGGAGGTTGCAATATTACCCGCGCCGATGATACCAACTCTGAGTTTCTTTGCCATAATCATGTCCATTCCCCGGTAGGGGGAATCCTTTCTGATGAATTTTTAACGTAAGAAGACGCTATGTCTTCTCTTTTCGGTCGGTTTCATTTTATCACAATGCAGGCGGAATGTCAAGGTAGAAAAACGCCCTTCGGGCGTTTT
>JAFQFS010000030.1 GCA_017398585.1 Clostridia bacterium | reverse complement strand
TGCTCCATTATCTGACCGAAGCCGGCATTCCTTTCTCCCGTCTCCATGATGTCGGCGGTGCCTACGTCGGAGGAAGGTTCGTTGATATCCCGAATCTGTTCCGCAATTTCGATGCCGATCCCGAAGACCCGGCATCCTATGATTTCACTTTTACCGACCTGCTCATCACTGCGCTTGTGAAAGCGGACGTTGAACCGTTCTTCCGTCTCGGTGTGACCATCGAGAATGATGCGGCCGTCAAGTCCTATCGCATCGACCCGCCGAAGGATCCCGCGAAATGGGCGGTTATCTGCGAAAAAGTCATCCGCCACTACACGGAAGGCTGGGCGGACGGCTTCCATTACAACATCCGTTACTGGGAGATCTGGAACGAGCCGGAAAACCACAACGATCCGAAGCGCAACGAAATGTGGACGGGCACGGCGGACGATTATTACGAACTCTACAATGTGACGGCGAAGCATCTCAAGAAGTGCTTCCCGCATCTGAAGATCGGCGGCTACGCAAGCTGCGGTTTCTATGCGATCACGACGGACAGACCGTCCGCGCGTGAGCAGTATTTTATGGATTTCTTTGACGGATTCCTGAAATCCGTCAAAGAAAACGGCGCGCCGCTCGACTTTTTCTCGTGGCACAGCTATGCAAGCATTCCCGCGACGATGAAGTTTGCCGACTATGCCCGTGAACAGCTCGATAAATACGGCTTCACGGACGCCGAAACCACCTGTAACGAGTGGAACCCCGAAGTGAATCTGCGCGGAACGGGACGTCATGCCGCCCTTACGACAGGCATGATGCTCGCGATGCAGAACAGCCCCCTCGACAGTGCGATGTTCTACGACGCGCGCTGGGGCACGAGCATCTACGGCTCCCTGTTCAATCCGCTGACCGCCGCACCGTTCCCGGCGTATTACGGCTTCATCGCATTCAACGAACTGTACCGTCTCGGTACACAGGCGGAGGTCTGCTGCGACGACGATGGCGTGTATGCCGCCGCGGCGTACAGGGGCACGGAAGGCTGCCTCGTTGTCGCGAACACATCTGCGGCTGACGTTCCGCTGAAAATCGAAACGGAAGGGACGGTCACGGAATGCCGCATCCTTGACGGCGAACGCCTGCTGTCCGGATGCCGTCTGCCGGAAGAAATTCCGGCGAACACGGTCCTCTGCATCCGCATTTCGCTTGCATGACCACGACGGAGGAAACGTATGGACGCAAAAATTGTAAAAGTTCCCGAACCGGCGGAGCTCGACCGGATGGTGTACGCGGCGTTTCCGTCGTGGAAAAGTTACCGGACGGTGATGCTGAAGGGCGGGCTGTTCAACACAACCTACACGCTCGAATCGGACGACGCGCCGGGGGAAAAGTACGTCCTCCGCGTCGGACCGGTGCGGCGGGAACTGCTCCTGCCGTACGAGCATCATCTGATGGACGCGGAATGCTGGGCGTATGAACAGATGAGGGCGGCGGACATTCCCACGTCCACCGTGGTGCATAAGGATACGACAAAAACTCTGCTCGACCGCGATTTCATGATCGTTGAATTCATCGAATCAACCCAGCTCAACCGCGCGGAGATGAGCGAAGCCGACCGGTACGAGGTCTTCCGCAAGGTCGGGGCATACTGCCGGAAAATGAATGAGATCCGTACGGAAAAATTCGGACGCGCCGGTTATATTGTGAACGGCGGCGGGTACGATACGTGGAGCGAATACATCCGGAGCGAGCTGTCCGAATGGGCGGGAAAGATCCGCGAACAGACGACGGGGTACTACACGGAAGAGGAACTCGACGAGATCGTGTCCCTCGCCGACCGGTACCGCGATATTCTTGATGAGATCAAAGTCCCGTGCTTCAACCACTGCGATATGTGGTCGCTGAATGTCCTGCTGACGCCGGCTGACAAGCCGGATCCGGATGGAAAGCCGGACATTGCGGCAATGATCGACCCCGACCGGTGCTGCATGGGCGACCCGGATTTCGAACTGTCGAGCGGATGGATGATGAACGATGCGTTCTACGACGGTTACGGCCGCCGCATGGCGGAGGATCCGCACACCGTCATCCGCACAAACATCTACAAAATGATGTTCCTTATCCTCAACGGCTACTTCATGCGCACGCAGTACGACGATCCCGCGCCGTCGATGCAGGACAAGGAACGCGCGATGGCATATGTGGAAGCCTTAAGGGAATCCAAGTAAACGCGGATAAAATCCGTGTTACAGCAATTCCATAAAAATGTGCAATACCGAGTGAATCTTTCGTAGGGACACGGCGTGCCGTGTCCGCCAAAAGATTTGAACAGAGCCTGTTTTGTAAATAAAACGTGCGATATTGGATGGATATCCGACAAAATATCGTTTATCCAAATTGATTGACGGACACGGCACGCCGTGTCCCTACAAAAGATGAAATATATACTGAAGTCTATCAAATATTTAATAATCAAATTGATATTAATATTATTAAGAAAGACGTCAATATGATCCTCGAAGAGTTTCAAAACAAAGTTTAATTATTGAACATTAATAGGAGAAATCATGGTTAAAGTATCATATATATTGTTAATAGCATCGATATTTATACTTCCGCCATACATAAGGTATATTATAAAACGTATTATATTCTATATAAAACTGAAAACTATATGCTGGAAAAAGGGGTATTCTGTTTATTTGAGAAGTGCCTTCTCTTTGTTTGCGGGGATACGCGGAAAACATTCCGATCTTTATATACGTACTCCATTGGCTATATTTTCAGTGAAATTCGGCGGATCGCTTTCAAGGTCAATGTATTATCATTTTATTGATGAGACAAGATACAGCATAAAAGATATGCGCTTTGCTTTTGCACCGGGTGCTGGAAGAGATATTCAATATCAGGAAAAGAGTAAGCCAGAGTATGATTTTTATTCGGGACTTGCGGACTCTCACGCTGCAATGGATATAGTACCCATATTCATTATGTTGCCGTATCCTAAGGATGTGACATTCGGACCATTTCGTGAGACTTTATCAAACGGAAATGATATCGGAGAATGTTATTTTTATTCCGGAAGCGGCTTTCTCAGCAGGCTGAAGCAACTTTGATCCGTTCGATTACGGGAAAAAATTTGCTGTTCAAAAATTTCTGCTAAATTGCTGTTGGATTTTCGCTGAAATATGGTATACTATATTTTTCGATCATAAAAAACTAAGATTTGTGTTAAGCAAATGAGCATGACGTTTAAAGTGTAGAGCTAAAGCTAATAGAGTGTACACATGAATCGGGGGATATGTCATACACAAATATAAAAATACCAATGTTGTTACACAGTATTTGTATGATGGAAGTAATGATTATTTGTGATACTGCGAATTTTCATGTGACATAGATTGAGTGGTAATTTAAAACAATGCTTTTGCAGATATTAATTAATAATATGTAAGCGTCTTCCCCTTTTTATTTTGTATTCTTTTGCGGAATTACTGTAACTTGAAAAAATCTATTGCATATTATCAAAAAATCCGTTATAATGAAACCACCAATCAACGAAACAGACAAAGGAGGCATCCTTATGCAAGGCGAATCTTATATCCGGATCGTCACGGATTGCATTGACCGGGCGTGGTCGACCCAGAAAGAGAATATTCTCACGGCGGCGTCATGGATCGCGGAAAACATTGAAGCGAAGCGGAATGTGTTCGTGTTCGGCTGTTCTCATGCGGGCATCCTCGCGGAAGAGGTATTCTACCGTACCGGCGGTCTGGCAGTCATCAACCCCATCTTTTTCCCCGGCTTCATGCTGAACACCCGTCCCATCACCATGACGAGCGCGCTTGAACGCGTTCCAGGACTCGGAAAAACCATTCTCACACAGAATCATGTCGGAGAGGGTGACCTGCTGATCCTTCACTCCGTCTCCGGACGGAACACCGTTCCCGTGGAGATGGCGATCGAAGCGAAGGCGATGGGTGTGCGTACGGTCTGTATCACCAATCTGGAATATTCGAACGGCGTGACGTCCCGTCATCCGTCGGGAAAGCGGCTGTTTGAGGTGTGCGACCTTGTCATCGACAACTGCGGCGAAAAGGGTGACGCGGCGGTCAAGCTCGACGGTATGGAAGAAAAGATCGGTCCGACGTCCACGGCGGTCGGCACGGCGATCCTCAACGCAATGGTGATCGAAGCGGTCGAAAAGATGATCGCGGACGGCATCGTTCCGCCCGTCTTCATGAGTGCGAACCTCGACGGCGGCGACGAACACAACGCCAGAATTTTTGAGGAATACAAGGACAACATTTTCTATATGTGAACGGAGGATCCGGGATGTTCGGAAGTCCTGACATGACCGAAAAAGATCTTTTCACCGTGTACGAACGGCTGAAAGACCGCTATGCACTGACAATGACGAATACCCTGTCCGCACACGAATGTTTCCGGATGGATGTACCGATTCTGATCGCCCGTGCGCATGACCGGATTCTGTGGCTGTATGTGGACGCAGGCGAATTTGTGTTTGATGTGATGGATTCTGCCTGTACCGTGGGAACGCACTGGCATCCCATGACAACAGATCAGGCGGTACGCGATGTCACGGCGTTCATGGAAGGGACGGAAGAATATCCGATGTACCCGCTCCCGGGACGGCAGTCCTCTACTTAACCTATGATTGAGGTACCCTATGAAAAATTACCTTGCAGTCGATTCCGGCGGGTCGAAGGTGCTCGCCATACTTTACGACGAAGACTTCCGCCCGGTGAAAGCCTGCCGCGTGGGCAGTATGCGCGACAATACCACGTCACCGGCTCTCATCCGCCGGAACGTCGACACCCTGATCGATACGCTCGGTCTCGCCGGGATGCGGCTTGACCACGTGACGGGCATCGTCGACGGCGGTCTGGTGGAACGCATGAAGGCGTGCGGCACCGTGATCCTCAGTGCCTCCGGATGTGGGGAACTGGAAGCGGGTCTGGCGGCGGCGGAGATCTTCGGCGACGCGCTGATGGCGCTGTCCGGTACGGGCGCGACCCTGTTTTACCGGTACAACGGTCATGCGGATGGGCTCGGCGGCTACGGCGCGGCGGTGTCCGACGAAGGTTCCGGCTACTGGATGGCGAGAAATGCGTTCGGTGCGGCAATTAAAGCGTCGGAAGGACGCGGTCCGAAAACGCTGCTCGAAGATCTCATTGCGGAACAGCTCGGACGTCCGGGCGACCTGCGCGGCGCGATTTTCCACATCTACTCCCGGCGGGAGATGTCACCGGTGGCATGCGTGGCGTCGTGCGCACCCGTTGTTTCGATGGCGGCGGAAGCGGGGGACGAAATCGCCCTGCAGATTCTCCGCGAAACGGGACGCGTACTGGCGGAACAGCTCATCGCCGTCGTGCGGAAGTTTGAGCTGCCGATGGATCTGCCGGTCACCATTTCCGGAAGCGTGTGGCGCAGTCACCGTGCGCTGTTCGACGAATTCACGGGCGTTCTCCGTGACTTCGGACTGGAACGCGAGGTCACGGTTCCGGCGTTCGAACCGATCGCGGGAGTGATTATCCGGCACTACCACAGCGTTCACGGACAGTTCGGCGATGCGGAACGCGAGCGATTCCGGGAATTGTACAAGGACTATACATTTGCACTTTCAAAATAAATTCAGAGAAAAAAAGGAGAACATACCATGGAATTAATGGAACGTTACCGTCAGGCGGTGGAAGAACTGCTGGCGAAGGTACGGGATACGCAGACCGAACGGATCATTGAAGCAGGACGTCTGATCGCAGATGCGGTCTCGTCGGGCGGCAAGATCTATCTGAGCGGCATCTGCCACAGCATTGAAATGGACCTCATCTGCCGCGGCGGCGGCCCGTTCTTCTACAAGCATTTTGACAACGGTCTGGAATCCCTGAAGGCGGGGGACGTTCTCGTCGTCAGCTCGGTTTCCGGACGTACCAAGTCCGTCGTTGACCTCACCGTTGCGGCAGTCGAAAAGGGCGTGAAGGTCATTGCGTTCACGAGCATGGAATACGCTACCCAGGTCGACCCCGTCCACGAATCCGGCAAGAAGCTGTACGAACTCGCGACCATGTACCTCGATAACTGCGCACCGGCCGCCGAAGCTATGCTGGAAGTCGAAGGCATCGAAGCCCGCTTCGCCGCAGCCTCCGGCATCGCGTCCGACTACATCATGTGGAACGTGACCGCTGTCGCTGTCGAAACCCTCATGAAAGAAAAAGGCATCACTCCCGGCATCTTCAAGAGCGCAAACTTCCCGGGCGGCGCCGACTACAACAACAACGTCCTGACTCCTCAGTATGAGAAGTATGGGTGGTAAATAGGGGAACACCGGGGAAACCTTTTTGCAAAAAGGTTTCCCCGGACCCCTTCCAAAAAACTTTAATCTATTGTATGGACAAAGAAAGTGCAAATTTAAAGGAACAAAACGGCTGTACGGTTTACAGAATTTTTGTTTCTTCAACTCTGCACTTTCTTTGTTTGTCTTTTTCGTTTGAAAGTTTTTGAAAGAGGGGTTCGGGGAGGAAACTTTTTTCAAAAAGTTTCCTCCCCGAGAAAAATTTATTACCGAATCGCTCTCTCCAGAATTTCGTTCTGGGTGGAGGGGGAGAGGTAAACGAAGACGGCGCTGTAGCCGCAGACGCGGACGAAGAGGTTTTTGTGGTCGTCCGGGTGGATGCGGGCGTCGAGGAGGGCGTTTTTGTCGATCAGATTGAACTGGAGGGAAGAGCCTTCGGCCTCGAGGAACGCACGGATGACCGCGGTCAGGATGCCGGCGTTTTCGGCGGTGTTTTCCATCGGGGGAAGGGTCAGTTCGGCGCAGAAGGAGTCGGCGAACTGCGTGAAGTCGATGGCTTTCAGGCTGTGGATGAGGTCGAGCGGGCTTTCCGTTTCGATGAATTCGCTCGGCGATACGCCGCGCGCGAGCGGTTTTCCGGCGAGACGTCCGTCCGGGGTTGCGCCGATTGCCGCGCCGAGAGGATTGTAGATATCGTGCGGGTAGAACGCGGGCAGGTATTTGCCGCCGCGTCCGTTCGTCTGACCCGCGACTCCGCTGAGGTCGCCGAGAACGGCGGCGGAGAATGCGTCGAGTTCCGCATTTCCCGTCCCGTGCTTCGGCAGTTTTTCGAGAATATGCTGACGGAGGATCTCTTCCCCCTCAAAGTTTGCGTCGATGATCTCTTTGAACCGCGCGAACGGCACTGCTTTTTCTTCAAACACGACGGCTTTCAGCGCGTACAGCGAATCGATCAGCGTCGCGGTACCGAGCAGGGAGAGGGCGGTCGAATTGTATTTCGCGCCGCCTTCCGTCAGGTCAAGACCCTTTTCCACACAGCCCGTCAGCGAGGACGAGTACAGCGGCAGCGGATCGTAATGGCTCCACTTGCGCTCCTGTTCGTTTTTCAGCGCGGTGATCCGCGTATAATACTGCCGGACATCCGTGAGATATTCACCGTACAGTGTTTCGTAATCCGGACAATCGGTGAGACGTTCCAGCGTTCCGAGGAGGATGCGGGGCAGACTGATCCACGTGTCCGCGCGGGTGCAGACTTCCGACCCCTGCAGAACGATTTCGTGACAGCCGCCGCCCACGTACATGCGGGCGTCTTCGATTGCCTGACCGCAGTTTACACGTGCCGGAACCAGCACGTCGTCGTTGTGCATCATCAGGGTCGGAAGCGCGGAAAGCTGGATGTTCGCAATTTTTTCGAGATATTCCTGCGGGTGTGCCTTCGAAATGCGGCAGTTGATCTTCGTGTTGATCGAACGGACATTCACGACCGCGTCGAGAATGATCGAAGTCAGTTCGTTATAGCCGCCGCTGCCATTCCGGTCACAGCCGCCGAGTTCGATGGTGGTCGAGGTTTCATGATAGCCGCGTGCCGCGTCGAAGCGGACTTCGGTGTACAGCAGGAGGCCGCAGAACAGCGCGAGAACTTCGTCGGGCGTCGTCCGTCCTGCGTCGAGATCAGCGCGGTAGAGTGGGTACAGCATCCGGTCGAGCATTCCGAACGTGCTGAAACCGATCCCTTCCATGGAGCCGACGCATTCGCGGTAGAACAGCACTGCACAGAGTCCTTCGTACAGTGTGCGCGGCGGATTCGCGGGAACCCACGCGGCGGCATCCGCGATCTTCCGGTAGTGTGCCGCTTCGGCTTCATCGGATGCGGCATTTGCAAGACGGTTCGCTTCCGCGGCAAAACGTCCGGCCAGAACGAGCAGCGCACGGTTGCTGCGGATTACACAGCGGTAGAAATCCCGCTTTTTTTCGTCCGTGCAGGCGTCCAGCATATCTTCCGCCTGACGGATGATACCGTCTATGCCGAGTTCCAGAATCTTGTCGTAACCGGGGCAGTGGTGGTCAAAGCCGACCGGATTGTTCCACGCGTGGAGATACCCGTTCCGGCGGTCGGACTCGGTTTCGGCGGCGTAGACGTTCAGCCATTCCTTTGCGGTGCGGTCGTGGAAATACGATCCGACCGGCGATTGAAGTCCCCCCCACGTATAGCGTCCGCGTCCGGAGGAAATTTCAAAGAAGAACGGCGTTTCGCGGAACAGATGCACCGGGCACTCGCGCGCCATCATCTCATGCATCGCCGCTTTGCGTGCATAGGACGACTCCCCGGCAGTTTCCGCCGCCAGTTCATCCATTTTCGCAAGCAGGGGAACGGTATGCGGATCGTACGTGGAATAATAGGTATCAAATTCCGTGATAACCCTCTGTTTGTAATCATCAAGATCAGCTAAATATCGCACATTGACAGCCATAAAAAACTCCTTTCCGTACAGTCTGCACTGCACCTTGTATATCCATATAGTATAAAGTTTTTTGGAAGGGGTTCGGGGAAACCTTTTTTTCAAAAAAAGGTTTCCCCGAGAAAATTCCCTCATTCAATATCTTCAATTACCGTTTCCGGGGGATTGTCGAGCTGCCACGGGTTTTTGATGATGTTTTTGAGCATACGGAGGGCGGAGGCGTAGTAGTAGCCGTCGCAGATGCGTTCGTCGAGGACGAAGGTGAAGTCGAGGTAACTCTTTTTCTTGACGATGCCCTGTGCGTCGAGTTCGTACGCGCGGCGCTTGGTGCCGAACGAGAAGAAGACGGGGCAGGAACCGAAGTCGTACAGGTGGTGATAGATCGGCGGGATACCGAGCGATCCCATCGACGTGATGAAGTAGGAGCAATGGAACGGGCTGACCTTCGCGATGAATTTCGGCATCAGACCGAAGTAATCGAGGAAGCGCAGGGCCGCCACGGTGAACTTGAAGAGAAGGCCGGGAAATTTCGTGAAGAAGCGCGCCGTTTCGTCGAAGTCCCCGCCGGGATTTTCGCGGTAGCTGACGATCTCATGGTTGAGTGCCTCATAGACCTCCGCGAGCGTTGCGGACGGCGGAAGCGTGACCTTTACGACGGTGTCGGGGGATTCGAGGGACATTTCCTTCTTGATGGTCAGCGAAACTTCAACGTTTTTCCGTGTCCAGACGCGCTGCCCGCGGATGAATCGGTTAAGTGCGGGACGCTGGGAAACGAGACGGATGTACGCAGCGATCATGATGTGCATCATGCTGATGTTGGTCATACCGGACTGCTGCTTTTCCTTCATGTATTTTTCGAGCTTTTCGATTTCCACACTGTCCTGAATGAAGTTCTGCGAACCTGTCCGGTCGACCATGATGAACGGAATGACGACGGACATGGGGGGGAGAGTCTTCACACGGCGGAATTCCTTTTCCTTTTTCGCTTTCTTCGGCTCTTTTTCGGGTTCCTGTACCGGAACGGACGTGATTTCTTTTTGATCGTTCATGGAAGTACCTCAAATATTTCAAAGATTCTTAATGATTTTATTATAACATGCCTGTTTTGGAATTTCAATACAATCCGACGGTTTCGTGCTGAGGAAATCCATCGGATTCTCGTTCCGCTTGAATGACTCTCACGGAACACGAGGTGGACACGGTGCGGATTTCTGCTATAATATATGCATAAGCCGCGCAGCTTACGAAAACCGAGACAAAGGAGAACGAACATGAAACTGTATATTGACGAAACCCTGAAACGTCTCCGCCGGATCCGCGGACTGACACAGGAACAGCTTGCCGAGCAGCTCGGTGTGTCGTTCCAGTCCGTGAGCCGCTGGGAGAACGGGCTGTCCTACCCCGATATCGAGCTGATTCCCGAGATCGCCGCCTTTTTCGAAGTGTCCACCGACGTCCTTATGGGTGTCGAGAAAGCGACCATGGAGCAGAACCTTGCACGCGATAAAAAGATCCTCCGTACGGATGCGTTCGAAACCGCGGAGGAACGACTTGCTTTTATTGAAGAACTTCACCGGAAGTACCCGCACGATGCGGAGATCCTCGTCGATCTCGTCTATGCCTTGTCCGGTGATCCTGCACGAAGAGACGAAATGCGCGGGCACATCCGCGAATATCTCGCCCATCCAGATGCCGAAAAAGCGTACATCGACCAGCTTGTCTGCCTGCTTACCGCATCCGAACCGGAGGACAGCCTTACCGCCCTCCTCGATACATACGCGGCGGAATACGATATGAGCCGCTCCGCCCTGCTCGCATACCGTGCGTCCGCACGAGGCGAATGGGAGGAATACCGCCGGTACCGGCAGTATAATACGCTCGAAATTCTCAGCCGTCTGTTTGACCGGATCTTCGAACACCGCGGCCTGTGGTTCAACTGGAACCCTGCCGCCGAAGATGCCGCACGCCGTAAACTTTCTATTCTCAATCTGCTTACCGGCATGGATGGAGACGGTATGGATTTCATCACCGGAGACGGCGAACCCGATCTCTGGTATGGTGAACGGATCGCGTGGGGGTTTCAGCTTGCCGGAAATTACGCCATGTCCGGCAGAACCGAAGAAGCTTTTGCAGCGATTGACTCCGTCGTACGGCTTGCCGAAAAATTTTATTCCATACCGGAAGGATCCGTCCTCACTTACCGCTGTCCGGAACTCTCCGAACTGCGCGAAACCTTCCGTTACGGTGTGCGCAATCCTGATGACGTCTTCGATTTTTCCGAGAATCTCCACCGCTGCATGCGCAGTGACGAAATGTTCTGCGGCACCGATCTGAAGTATCGCCGGAAAAACAGCGAGGAGGAATTCGACCACCACGTCGAATGTGCGGCGTGGGACATCATCCCCCTGACCGACACGGAGGAGTGGTCCTGCTTTGACGGCATCCGCGGGGACGGACGGTTCGCCGAATACGCGGAGAGGATGAGAAAATTCGTCATTCCCGTTCCGGAAAAGGCGTAAAAACAAAAAAACAAGCCGTACGATATCGTACGGCTTTGTCAGCTGCGGATGAATTAACCTCTGGGGAGGAACTTGTACACCGGCATCGGGAACTTGCTGAAGAGACCGAAGGTGGGGATTTCGGAGAAGAGAGCTTCTTCTTCCACGGGTTCTTCCGCAATGGCAGCAGCTTCCTCTGCTTCTGCAACCGGAACGAGCGCGGGGATTTCGCCTTCTTCCACAGCGTCACCGAGGTCGTATTCCATTTCGGGAGCGTCGGTGGTTACCTTGTACAGCGCGAGTTCGGCGAGATCAAAGTAATCGCCGAGTTCGAGGGTGAAGTCGAAACGGTAGAACGCATAGGGAGTGGTGTTGTCAAAGAGAGAGAAGATGGCATATTCGCCGCTGAGATCTTCCGGACCGAATGCGAGGGGCGTCCAGTCGAGGAGGAGAGAGTCGTTGGTGCCGTATACTTCGATGGTGATTACGGTGCCTTTTTCGCCGTCAATGATGGCAGCAAAGTTTGCGATGGCTTCCGGAACCTTGGTTGCAGTGTAGACGGAGAACGTTCTTGTTTCCGTGTCTGCGTCGAAGGCGATGGTACACTTGGTTTCCGGGAGAACGTCGTAGAAATTGGCAACGTCAACATCAAAGCTGGAGTCGGAGGTGGTTACGTCCACCTGCGTCATGCCGTCGATGACAAGCGGTTCGGATTCGGTGGTTTCTTCCGTTGCGGGGACAGCGGTATCTTCAGGAACGACTGCGTCGTCTGCGAGAACATTTACGGATGCACATGCCAGCAGAAGTGCGGTCAGCGCAAAAGTGAGGAGCTTTTTCATAATTCAGTTCCTTTCGTAAAAAAAGTATCATACTGTATCCTATATCATATCATAATTTCCAGCATTTCGCAAGGGATTTTCTTATTTTACTTTGTTAAAAAATATCAGGTTTACACTTGACAAAAATAGTTTGATATGATATACTTTAAATGTAGTACACGAACGACAAATTCAAAACAAAGAATGGAGGAAACTTTATGAAAAAACGAAATCTCATGACTGCGGCGGCGCTGGTATGCACGGCATCGATTCTGGCGGGGACGGTTACGGCGGCGCATCCGCTGACGAAGGCAAGATTTGTCTGGGAAACAGAAGAGACGGCAGCGCCGGCGGCAGCGGAGGAAGTGGTTTTCGGTCTGTCGATGCTCGAAAATGCGGTACGCCAGTACATCGGTCTGGATGCGGAAGAACCCCTGACGGCTGACCTGCTGACGGGAATCACGTCGGTCACGTTTTCGCTGTCCGATTTCAACGATCTTCTGAGTCAGACGGCGTATGACGGCAAAACGGCGGTGAAGATCGAGTTCAACCACGGCGCACTGCCGGGGATTGCGGAACATGAAGATGCCGACTATGCCTACGAAGCGGTTCCGCGCGTGATCCGTACGGAATACTTTGATCTGTCCGCGATCACGGACGAATGGCTGTATCACAAATTCGCTTCGTTCTATACCGTGAAGGATCCTGCCGATCCCCTGCTGGAGGAACGCGGTGTCGCGGAAATGACCGCACGTTATCCGAACACGAAGGCGGGTTCGCTCATGTATCTCGATCCGGAAGCAAAACCGCGCGAACTGAAGGAACTGCTCACGATTGCGGATAAATTCGGACTGGTGAACACGGATACGCTGATCGACGGCACGGATATCGGCATCACCGACTCGGACACGGCATGGTTCCCGGATCTGGAAATTGTGGAATTCAAAAACGGACTCGGCAGTACGGAGGGGCTGGAAATCCTTTGTATGTATCAGGAAGCCGGTCTGATTCCGGAAGAGGACATTCCCGTGGAATTCGAATCCCCGCTTCTTGAAAACGCACTTCGCGAATATTTCGGTCTGGAGGAAGGTCAGCCGCTCACACAGAGAATGATCGAACAGGTCAGACGAATTGATTTCTGCGGTTCTCTCTGGCAGGAAGGGCTTGTGAAGATCGAAGGATATGAAGACAAGACGGCGGTGAAGTGTATTGTCAACGGCGGCGCGCTGACCGATGCGGAAGGAAAAGACCTTCTGTCGTTCGATCTGTCACTGTGGGATATGTTCGGCGGCAAGCAGGGGCTGTTCGGCTATGAAGCTCTGCCGGTCATGGTTCGTACCTCCTTCGTTCCTTTTGACTCGATCACGGACGAATGGAACCGGATGAAAATGAAGTCGTTCTATGTCAGCAAAGACATCACGGATCCGCTGCTGGAACCCGAAGCGGTCGAAGAAATGCTGACCATGTACCCGATCCTCGCGGCAGACGCGTTCTCGATCCTCGACCCGATGGCAAAGCCGCGCGAACTGGCGGAACTGCTGAGAATCGGATTCGAATTCGGTCTCGTCAACGAAGAAACCATCCTCGACAGCACCACGGTCGTCCTGCCGATGAGCGATATTTCCATGCTCCCCGCAGGGACGGAACTGTATTTCGACAACCTGTCTGTGGAATACGTTAACTAACTTTTAACTTTATCGAATTATAATCGAATTGCAATCCCCCCGGATCTGTAGTATAATATTCCCGTAAAAACTACAGATCCGGGGGTGAACTGCTCTTATGGCACATATTCCGACCGCCGCGACGGGGGAAATCGACCTCCTCACCTTCGCGGAAGCCATGCGCCGGTACGGGGAGGGTGAAAAATCCTACGACACCGCGCGCTGGCTCTATGTTCCCGATTTCTATACCGAATACCGTTATATCCTCGGTACGAAGGGGAACCGTCCCCTGATTGCTGTCGGTATCAATCCGTCCACGGCCGCGCCTGACGACCTCGACAACACACTCAAATCCGTCGAGCGCATCGCGCTTTCGAACGGGTACGACAGCTTCATCATGTTCAACGTCTACGCCCAGCGCGCGACCGATCCGAAGCACATGGAAAAGACCTTCAACGAGGCTCTGCACCGCGAAAATATGGCGGCGTTCGAGTACATCCTGTCCCTGTCGGAAAAACCGTCCGTCTGGGCGGCGTGGGGGACGATCATCAGAATGCGCCCGTACCTGCGGGACTGCATGCGCGACATGGTCGCGCTCGGCAAAAGTTACGGCGCGGCGTGGTACACCTGCGGCGCACGTTCGAAAAACGGCGGGCATCCGCACCATCCGCTCTACCTCCGCAAGGATGCCGTCCTCGATCCGTTTGACCCCGGCGAATACCTCGCGTCGTGGGAAACCTGGTGAAATCAAGAAATCTGAACGGAATGTGACGGAGGTGTCGGGCGGCTGACAATTCGCTTAAAAGAAAGGAAGGCTTATTGACTTGAACAATTTGACAGAGTATAATTTACGGGTAAAAAAGATTCCCGGGAAAGGAGCGGACACATGAACGAAAACGGCGAAATGAATTCCATGAACAACGAAACCCATCCGCAGACCCCGTCGTATCCGTCGGTCGCCTGCTACGGACTTATGAAGCAGTACCCCGGTACACCGGCGCTCACGGGCATCGACCTCGAACTCCCGCGCGGACAGATCATCGGTCTGCTCGGCCCGAACGGAAGCGGCAAGACCACACTGGTCAAGATCCTCGCCGGACTTCTCCGGCCGTCCGCGGGAACCGTCCTTATCGACGGTCTCGAACCGGGCGCGGATACCAAATCGTTCGTCTCCTATCTGCCGGAGCGGACGTACTTCAATCCTGCTATGCGCGTGTCCGAATGCGTGAAAATGTTTGAGGATTTTTATGAAGACTTCGATGTACAGCGCGCGTTCGGCATGCTGGCGGCGTTGGGGGTCCCCTATAAGGCAAAGATGAAGACGCTTTCGAAGGGGGCGCGAGAAAAAGTGCAGCTCGTTCTCGTGATGGCACGCCGCGCGAAGCTGTATCTGCTTGACGAACCCATCGGCGGCGTCGATCCGGCTTCCCGCGAGTACATCCTGAACACGATCATCGCAAACCGCGATCCCGCATCGACGATCCTCCTGTCCACGCATCTGATCAGCGATGTGGAGGATATCCTTGACGGGTTTGTGTTCCTCGGAAACGGTCAGGTCATCGCGGCCGGTGACGCGTACGAAGCCCGTGCCCGTCACGGAAAGAGCCTTGACGAACTGTTCAGGGAGGTGTTCCGATGTTATTAAAACTTTTCAAATATGATTTCAAAGCGTCCGCGCGCTTCGGCGTTCCGATTCTGATCGCGATCGCGGCGGCGGGACTTCTCGGCGCCGTCAATACGGGAGTGACCGTCGGCAACGTGGGGAAGGAATCCACGTTCGAGGCGGTGACCAACGCTCCCTTCGGGGAAATGCTGATCTTCTTCGGCATGGGCGGACTTCTTCTCGTGTCCCTCGTTCTTGGCATCGCGGCGGCGGTCATGGCGGTGATGCTTCTTGTGCAGTACTACCGCAGTACCGTTTCCGATGAAGCGTATCTCACGTTCACGCTCCCCGTCACGCCCGCACAGATCCTGTGTGCGAAGCTCGCGAACACCCTTGTGTGGTCGCTGTTCACGGGGATTGCGCTGACCGCTGCCGGTACGGCGATCCTCGGAACGGGTGTCGTGACGGCGGGTATCGGCGAGGATTTCGTGAACACGTTTGCGGAACTGTTCGCGTTTCTGAACAGCATGGCGGGACAGAGCGGTCTGACGGTCGTTCTGCTCTGCATTCTCGGTGCGGCTTCGATGGTGTCGTCGTATCTCATGCTGTTCATGGCGATCACGTTCGGTTCGGTCATCGTACGGAAACATAAAGCGCTTGCGTCGGTGGCGATGATCTTCGTGATCCATTTTGTCATGAGCGGGATCACGGCGGTGATGCAGGTCATCCTGCTCGGCGACTTCACGATCAAATCCCTGATGTACGACGGACTGATCGCTGTGAATATGTTCCTGATTTCCTGCACCATCCTGTATGCGGCGCTCGCCGTCGTGTACTTCCTTGTGACAAAGTATATGATGGAACGGAAACTGAATCTTGACTGAACGGTAATTTTATGATAAGAGGTGCTGATTTTAATGAAATGGAAATTTGTTTTGACGACGGTACTTTTTGGAATCCTGCTGACCTCCTGCGCGGCAGAAGCGGACATTGAAACAGCACCTCCGGCAACAGAACCTGCAGAAACTGCGGAACTTACAGAGTCCGCTGACGCGGAATCCGCACCGGGCATCTCTGCGGCGGCGGAAAGCCTGCGTATCACGGAGGGCGGCGAACACCGGCTCACCGGTACGTACGACGGCATGGTCACCGTGGACGCGGGAACGGATGACGTGACCCTCGTCTTCGACGGTGCGGAGATTACCTCCTCCGGCAAGGCGGCAGTTTACATCCGGTCCGCCGGGAACGTGACCGTCACCCTTGCGGAAGGAAGTACGAATATCCTCACGGGGAAAAAAGGCATCCACTCGGAAGCGGCTCTCCTGCTGAACGGCGGCGGCAGTCTGACTGTCACCGCATCGGAGGGACACGGTATCATTGCGAAATCCGCGATCACGGTTACGGACGGCACATACAGTATCACCGCTGCGAAAGACGGCATCCATGCGGAAAACGAGACCGATCCGATCCTCGCGGAGATTCTTCTCACCGGCGGGAACTTTATGATCGTCTCGGACGGCGACGGCGTTTCCGCTGCGGGAACCCTGCAGACGGACGACACGAACGGTCTCCAGCTTCTCGTAAACGCGGGCGGCGGCGCGGAAAACGCGGAACCGCATGCGGATGACATGGGTTGGGGCGGCGGACGCGGCTTCTTCGGCTGGGGATGGGATTCGTCCGCGGAAACCGAAGAAACGGCGGATGAAAACGCCGTCACGAGCTTCAAGGCGCTCAAATCCGACGGCGATATGATCCTGAACGGCGGGATGTTCACCCTCGGTTCGGCGGAAGATACCATCCACACGAACGCGAATCTCACGGTAAACGGCGGTACGTACCACCTGTCGGCGGGGGATGACGCGGTACACGCCGACCTCGCGCTGACGATTAACGGCGGGATGTTCCAGATTTTCGAGTCCTACGAAGGCATCGAGGCGAAGACCATCGACGTGAACGGCGGCGAACTTCATGTAAAGGCGTCCGACGACGGCTTCAATGCGTCCGGCGGCACATCGACCGGATGGAACCCGATGGCGGCGGAAGAGGGAGTGTATTTCAAGGTCAGCGGCGGTACGATCTTCCTTGACGCGGACGGCGACGGTCTCGACTCCAACGGCGATTTTATCGTCACGGGCGGCAAGATTTACGTTGCGGGTCCGACGAACAGCGGAAACGGCGCGCTCGACTACGGCGGGGAAGCCGTCGCGGAAGGCGGCGTCGTGATCGCGGCGGGATCATCCGGCATGGCGGAATCGTTCGGCGCAAACTCCACGCAGGGCGCGATCATGGTGAACACCGGAAATCAGCCGGCGGGCTCGGCGGTTACGCTGACGGATGAGGCGGGCAATGTCCTCGCGGAATACACGTTCGGCAAGACATTCTCGAACGTGGTTGTCACCGCACCGGAGATCGTCGCGGGCGGCACATACACGGTCACGGCGGGAACGTACAGTGAAACCATCACGATGGACGGTCTGCTGTACGGCTCGGGCGGCGGCATGTTCGGCGGTATGGGCGGCATGAACATGGGCGGCGGACGCGGAAACGGCGGCGGAAAGAACCGTGCCGACCGCGAAGACGTCCCGGCAATGCCGGAAGGCGAAGTACCGCAGATGCCGGAAGGATTTGACCCCGGCGCGATGGGCGGCGGACGTCCCGGCGGAATGGGCATGGGCGGAGAACCCCCGCAGATGCCGTGAATAAAGCAAAAAATCAAGGGATTGCACGGATGCAATCCCTTTTTGTTATGGTTACAGATAAATTTTTACGCAATCGTTGCCTTCCACGATTTCGATCAGCGGAAGATTTCCGTGGAGGCGCTTCATACGGTTGATTTCATGGCAGAAGCGCACCATGTCAGAAGTGCGGATGCCGCAGTTTTCCACAGGATGTTCCTCCGCGGTTTCCGCCAGTTTTTCCGCTTCGGCAATATCTTCATCCGCTTCCGAAAGTTTTCCGGCGAGGGCTTTGTTGATGAGCGGAGTGACGGCTTTCGCGGTCAGGGGATTGAAGATCAATCTTGTCGGAAGAACAATTTTAATCGGCCACTCCCCGCTTTCCCGTATGACAATTTTCATTCAGCATACCTCGATAACGACCGTTTCGCCGCCCGAACCTTCGACCTCGATGAATTTGCCGATCACACCCGCTTCGACATACTTGATGATACGGCTGAAGTCAACGGTGGACAGATTCACCTTACCGATATTGACATTGTCCAGCCCCATGGAAGAATTCATCCCCATCTCCAGCGCAATTTTGATCAGCGGAAGCGGCAGATTGATATTTACCTTGTCACCGCCGTCACTTACGCGGACGCGGAGGATCATTTCGTCGAACGACTTCCGCTTTTCCGGAGGAAGCATCTGTACGTCCGGCTTGGGGGTGTTGTTCACGCCGAACAGGTCGTCGATGGTCACGCCGAAGATGTTCGCAAGTTTCGGAAGAAGGGAAATGTCGGGCATACTCGCACCGTTTTCCCATTTGGACACGGCCTGCGGGGTCACGCCGAGCATTTCCGCGAGTTCGTCCTGTTTCATATTGTGTTCGCGGCGGAGTTCCGCGATCTTTGCGCCGATGTTTTCCTGCATGATTGGTACCTCTTTCTTTGGTTTGTGGTTTTATTGTACCATGCCGGAGCCATGAATGGAAGGGAACGGCGGTTAATTTGGTTGAGCAATGGTTGTGTGAGTTGTAAAACGCTGGTTGAGCGACGGTTTAACCGATGCGGAACAGCGTGTAGTCGGAGGACATTGCTTCGTCTTCCGCCGCAACGACCACGCGGAACGTCTTTGTGATGTCCGCCGGAACGGTGAATTTGAATTCGCCTGCCTTTGCGGTGGCGTTTGCCTTCATCGTGTCATATGCACCGTCGTACAGCTTCACTTCGCGTCCGTCTTCGTAAACGAGCGTTACGGTGAACGCGCCGCCGTCCTTTTCGCACGGTGCGTCGTTCAGCGACCATACTTCCACCGGGATTTCGTCGCCGGTGTTGTGGCGGAGCTTGTAGAACTTCGCGGACAGCATCGTGTCGCGGAGCGCATCCTTGATGGTATCAAACGTCGGGCGCTTGATGTCGGGGTACATCAGGACGGAGTTGTTCGCGAAGCACGGCCACGGCTCGTTGTAGCACCAGTTGACCGCCATCGAAGTGAACGGGAACTTGCGGCGCGCTTCCTCGAACATCGCCTTGTAGCTGCACGCCTGGATGAACTGACCGCGTGCGCAGTTTTCTTCGAGCGTGCCGAGGCTGCCGTAGAACGCTTCGATTTCCTTCACGCGGAACCAGGTATCGTTCGGGAAATGTGCGCCGACCGCGTGGTGCGCTTCCCATACGGTGCCCTTTTCCATCGGCTGTGCGAGGTCTTCTTCGGTCGCGTACTGCTTGAGGTATTCGTAGGAGGCCGGACCGGGCGCGCCGAATTCGGTGTACGCCGTGCGGAATTCGTCGATGAAATCGCTGACAGCTTCCTTCTGGGTGTCGTCGTTCGTGATATTGGTGTAGGGACCGTGACCCATGCCGTAGAGCGGGGAGGTCATAATGAACGGAGTGTTGCGGTCGAGGTCGTAGGTCATCTTGTCGAGCAGACGGAGCGCGTGGGACTGGTTCGTCATGCCGGACCATGCGTTGAACAGTTCGTTGCCGCCGCACCAGAGAACCACGGACGGATGTACGCGGAGACGCTTGATGATGCTTGCGGATTCCTTTTCAAGCATTTCGAGGTAGTGTGCGTCATCCGGGTAGTTGTTGCAGGAGAGGGTGAATTCCTGCCATACCATGAGACCGAGGCGGTCGCAGGAGTCAAAGAAGCATTCCTTGTTGACGGGAGATCCGCCCCACATACGGAAGATGTTCATGTTTGCGTCTGCGGCATACTGAACGAGGGTCTCGTAACGTTCGGGTGTGATCTTGGAGAAGAAAATATCGGGGCTGACGATGTTTGAACCCTTTGCGAAGATCTTTCTGCCGTTGAGTTCGAGGGTGATCGGGTACTTGCCCTGCGTCTGCGGCGGGATCGCACGCCATGCGCCTTCGTTCATGACGAGCTTGACACGGCGGAAGCCGATGACACGGGTGACCGCTTCGGCGTAATTGCCCTTGCCGATCGTTGCACGGACGGTGTAGCGGTTCTGCTCGCCCTGACCGCGGCACCACCACAGCTTCGGGTTGTCAAGGGTGAGGGAAGCGGTGTACGCACCTGCGGCGGGAACGCTGAGCGCGGTTTCCGCAGCGACGGTTTCGCCGTCGAGGAGTTCCACGGTGACGTCGCCCGCACCGGAAACGGTGAGTTCGGCGTTGACAGTAACGGAAGAGAAGTCGTCCGCAAGGGTGTAGCGGTAGTCCGCCGCGATGAAATGGGACAGCGGACGGTATTCGAGACGGACGTCACCGGAGAGACCGGTCGGAACGAGACGCGGGTGCCAGTCCCATTCGTAGGAGCACGGAGGCTTGACGGACATCGCAGCCTGGTTGCGGTCTTCGGGAGCGCCCGGAACCTTCGGGATCGGATGGAAGATGACTTCGAGAAGTACGTCTTCACCGGCGTACTTTTCCAGATTCAGACGAACGGGGGTGAACATGCCCTCGTCGTCGGCGAGAACGTCGCCGTTCACGCGGATGGTGTAGCGGTAGTCAAGGAATTCGAAGGTCAGCACGGGCACGAAGCCGTCGCGCTTTTCGAGGGAAAGGGTGGTGGAGTAGTGCCAGAAGCAGTCCTCCATCCAGCGGTATTCGCGGAAGTTCACGCCGAAATTGTAGTCGGGCATGCCCTTTTCCTTCTGCCATACCAGCTGGACTTCGGCGGGGGTGGTCGCCGGAACGAGTTCCTCCGGACGTACATCCAGAGCGGACGAATGTCCGAGGTTCCACGATGTGATAAACATGGGAAAATCCTCACTTTTAATATAGTTTTCGACAGTATTATACATGAAATACCGCCGCATGTCTACGTCTTTTCGGTAAACAAACGCATAGAAAAAAGTACCGGCTGCCGACCATACGTTATCTTTTGATACGTCAGCTTTGCACGATACTCTGTATACTCATTTGTCTGAAGTTTTTTGGAAAGGGTTCGGGAAAACCTTTTTGCAAAAAGGTTTTCCCGAGAAACTCCATTTTATCAAACTTATGGAGCGATCCACATGGTGAGAGCGGTGGTGTCCATGTACTTTGCGAGATCGTCCACATAGAGATTACCGTCTTTGAAAACGTAGATTCTTGCGAGGGCGCCGCCCTTTTTACCGGTCTTCGGGTCTTCGACGGAAACCGCAAAGGATACGGCGTCACTCTTGAGAGCGACGGAGTAGCGGTCTTCCCAGAAGGTGTTCAGTTCGTTGACGACGGTGAATTCGGTCGCGGGAGTCACGTTCATGCCGGAGACTTCGAAGCAGCCGTTGCGGTTCATCTTCGCGTAGATGTCGTAAACGCCGGTCGTTTCAAAGGAAAGGTTCACGCCGGACGCGGTTTCTTTGATCTTGATGAAATCCTGTACCGGAACGCCGCAGATTTCCTCAACCGCGCGTTCTTCGTCCGCGCTTTTGTCGATGACTTCGCCGGTGAGCAGCGCCCCTTCGATCTTGTTCATGTACTTCGTGAAGGCGCGCCATCTTACGCCGCCTTCACGGCATTCGTTCGCGATTCTTGCGATTTCCTCGTCGGACAGGCTCACGATCTTGTCAAGCACCGCCCCCCGTTCGTGGAAAAACAGGCTGAGGGAGCGGAATTTGTCGTAGTTGGATGCGATCGTGCGCTTGATGGACACGATGTCGCGGGTTCTTCTGATGCTGTTCATTTGTAAAAACCTCTGTTTTATGTTAGTGGTATGTATTATACCACAGAGGCGGGGGAATGTCAAGGACAGGAATTCCGCAGATGGGTATCAGTTGAAGTCGATCATGACTGCCTTCCCGTTTTCGACGGCATAGGTCAGCAGTTCCACGATAAGTTGATAGACCTCGGGGGTTTCTTCAAAACGGAATGTTTTGTCTTTGTATTGGAGAATATCGTCAAGATATTCTTTGGGATTGGGGATTAGAGTTTGCTCCTCATTTTCAAACGCTCCTTCAAATTGATTATAATCCCGTGTAAAGCCTGTCCACCCCAAGCCATGAAGCGGCGGGTCACGGAAAATATCATAGAAAAATCCGTCCCACATATGGAGCGTGGGAAAGTTTGTTGTCGGGATAGAAAGGATAATATCCGGTTCGGGTTCATAGCCTTTGTAATAGGTGTAGTTATTGTTAGTTGTCTGACCAATGTCCATTATCTAAAATCTCCCTTTGTTTTTTCCTACTAATACCTCATGCACAGGTGGACGTACGTTTTTTCCACCACAGCGGCGGGGGAATGTCAAGAACAGGAATCAGGGATATCTCACCGGATGGTGTTGTATCATCCGAAGTCGATCATGACTGCCTTCCCGTTTTCGACGGCATAGGTCAGCAGTTCCACGATGAGGGGATAGACTTCGGGAGTCTTTGAAAATTGGAATTTTTTATCCTTGTATTGCAGGATATCGTCAAGGTATTCCTTGGGATTGGGGATCAGGGTCTGTTCATGCCAGTCAAAGGCACCCTCGCATTGGTGCATGTCCCGGGTAAAACCGCTCCAACCTTTTCCGTCAAGCGGCGGGTCTCGAAAGATATCCCGAAAGAATCCGTCCCACAGATGAAGTGTGGGAAATCCTGTATCTGGCACGGAAAGGATGATTTCATCATCAATTTCGTAGCCTTTGTAGTAGGTGTAGTTATCATTCATGGTTCCAGTGTCCATCATCTAATATCTCCTGTTGTTTTTTTGTAATAGTTCCGCTATCTCTCGCCTCAATTGCTTTTTGCCATTCATCATGTGAAATCCATTTATTTTTACCATTCTTTTTTTGAATCAATATTTCCTTTTTGTCTGGACGCGCATTTTTCCCGAAGCCGATTCCCGGCAGAGTACGCTGAACAATCCACGAATTCTTTTGATAATCCGGTTCGGTGGGTCTATGTGAATGCCAGCGTACTTCATATTTATATTTCCCTGTTTTCCAGCGGTACTTTATCTGGTTATACCCGTTTTTAGGTTCCAAATTTACCGTTGCTTTTTTGGGAATCCTCAGAGGAGAAATTTTTGCAATCTGAGGTGCGATTTCTTTTGTAATTTTTGTGATTTTTTCGGAATCTGTCTGCTTATTGAGGGTTCTTACTACCTTGAAAGCATCT
>JAFQFS010000029.1 GCA_017398585.1 Clostridia bacterium | reverse complement strand
CTTTTTGAAAAAAGCTCCGCAAAAACTTCAATCTGCTACAGCCGGTTTGTGGAGCTGATAGGATTTTGGATTTCTTCTATTTCCTTTTCCGTTTGAAGGTTTTTGGAAGGGGTTCGGGGAAACCTTTTTCCTCAAAAAAGGTTTCCCCGAGAAACTTTATTTCCTCAAATCAGACTCTTTCCTTCCCAGTCCTCGTCGGGTTCGACGCCGAGGAGGGCGGTGATGGTGGGCGCGATGTCCTTGATGCTGACGTTTTCGAGAACCCTGCCCGCCTCGAACGCGGGACCGCGGAAGAAGACGGGAATCGTCATGTCTTCCGGCATGGTGGAGCCATGGCTGCGGTCGTGTCCGCCGTGGTCGGCGGTGACGATGACTGTCCAGTCGTCGGGAAGGACGGCAAGCGCTTTTTCAACCTTTTCCCAGGATTCCTTCATGGCAGAGAGATAATGTTCGGACATCCATCCGCTGCCGTGACCGACCGCGTCGGTCAGACCGAAGTAGAGGAACGAGAAGTCCGGCTGATACTTCGGAACGTAGTCACAGAAGATCTCACAGGCATGCAGGTCGGCGGCTTCGTAGGTCTCGTGATGACCGGCGCAGTAACAGCCGAACGCGATGGAATCCGGACGGGCGAGGTCGCGCAGTTCCTCCCAGGTGTAGAAGAAGGCGTTCTTCTTTTTCGCCTGCTTCAGGACTTCGCAGATTCCGCGGATCGGACGTACCTGCGGCATGTACATGTTCGTCGTGATGCCGTGGCGCTGCGGGTCGACGCTGTGGAACAGGGACATGTGGCACGGGAGCGTTACGGACGGGTAAACGGTCTCCGCGGCGAGGGTGTAGCTGGATGTTTTCTTGAGTTCTTCTACGAGCGGAATACCACCAAGGGCGTCCGGACGCATGCCGTCAAGAAGAATGAGTACAACTTTGTTCATGGGAATACCTCCGGTATGGATATTTTTGTTGAAGTCATTGTAGCACAGCCATCCGGGAATGTCAAGAAGCCGTGTACTGTCGCTTTGGTTGGGAAACTCTGCCGGAATGATTGCTGTACATCGGGGGGATTTTCCGTTATAATATAACTGCAGATCTGCAATAAACATTGTCCTGTACCCAGTATAAAGTTTTTTGAAAGGGGTCCGGGGAAAACTTTTTTTCAAAAAAGGTTTCCCCGGAAAATTATCTGTTATGATCGAATTTGACCGAAGAATCAAAAGCCTCCGCAAGTCCCGCGGCATCACGCAGGAACAGCTTGCCGGATACCTCGAGATCTCGCCGCAGGCGGTTTCACGCTGGGAAACGGGCGCATCCTGCCCTGACATTTCCCTTCTCCCGCAGATCGCGGGACTGTTTGAGATCACCGTCGATGAACTGCTCGGCGTGAACGAAACCGAAAAACGCCGCGAAATCCAAGCCGTTGTCGCGGAAACATCCGCGATGATCGACAGAAATATCACCGAGGAACCCATCCGCACTCTCCGCGCGGCACTGAAAAAGTACCCGAACAACGACCGTCTGCTCTGCACGCTCATGTACGCTCTCTACGCCGCAAGCGAGGATGAGGATTTCTGCCGAGCACACGACGCGGAGATTCTCTCCATTGCTGACCGGATTTTCGACTATTCCGCAGACGATGACTGCCGGAACGAGGCGAGGCGACTGCTGTTCCGCCACTGCTGTGACACCGGACGGACGGCGGAGGCGCTGAAGATTGCCGGGGACATGCCGGACATCGAAGCGTGCGTCCAGCGCAACATGTACTGGGTTCTCGACGGCGAAGACCGTCTCGCGCACCTGCGCGAACGCATCGCGGACGACCTCCGTGAGCTGACGTGGGCGATCTGGGCGTACGAAACCCACGCACCGCTGCCGCCGGAGGAAAAACGGGAGATGGAAGAGCTGTACAAGACCATCGACCGGATGGTAAAGGAAAAATTCCCGGAAGAATGACAAAAATCCCCCGGACCGTCACGGTTCGGGGGATTTTTCTGCATACTCTGCACTTTTCCACAGGATATTATTCCGCTTTTATCAGCACACCTTCGCCCGCCGCCAGCGTGATTTCGTTCGATTTCGCGTCAACAAACACGCCGTCCTTCATCACGGTCAGCGCGGCGTCCGTATTGATCCGGAACGTGCGGGGGGCGAGAAAATCGCGGTTGACAAGGTACATGCTGCCGTCGTCGAAGATGCCGATCACGCCGCAGTCACCGTCGATACTCTGCACTTTTCCACAGGATACAAACGCTGCCGTTCCCTTTTCGGGCGTATCGCCGATGTGGTAAACGCCCGCGGACGTGCGTCCGAAGAGGTATTCGCCGACCGGACGGATGGTCTTGTTGATCGACTGCACGTCGTAATAATGCTGCATTTTGTTGCCGACGGTATCGCACATCGCGTTTGTCCACTGCCAGTGGTCGTCGTGGGCGGGTTCCCAGTAAGTGAAGTAGGATACGCGCTTCATGCCGTACGCGAGGCTCATGTTGACTTCCCACAGAAGTTCGCCGTACGTCAGGTTACGGTACGGACCGTGCTCGGTCAGGAGGACGATCAGCATCGCGTCGAGGTCGTATTTCAGCGAGACATTCCGGATGTCTTCGATGTTTTCGAAGAAGCCGCCGCGGTTGACGGTTGTTTCCGCGGAGAGACGGATGAGGCGTTCGCGTTCGTCCACCTCAGAGCAGCTGTCAATGGTCGCGTTGCGCTTTTCACGTCCGAGGAAGTGGTAGTGGTCGTAGCTGATGAAGTGCGGACGCACGACGTTGACGAATTCCTCGAGGTGGGAGATGTAGTCGGGGTTGCCGAGCTGTTCGGGAGACGCGTAGTTCGGGAACAGGTTGATGACGGTTTCCTTATTGGGGGTGTACCGGCGGAACGCGTTGACGATGGCGGCGAGGATGGGGAATTTTGCCGCATTCGGCTCGTCGGTGATGTCCCAACCAACGAGATTTTCGAATTCCGCGTAATCTTCGGCGATCTCACGGACCACTTCGTCGACAGCGGCGATGTTTTCCGTATGGTACAGACCGCTGATGCGGGGATCGTGGACTTCCCCACGCAGTCCGTAGCGGCGGAGGAGACGCAGCGCGGTCTTGTTGGTTTCCGTGTCGCTGCCGAGCGGAACGAGCGTGATTCCGGACGCGGCAATATCTGCGATGACCTCCGGCTTCGTGATGAATTCCCGGAACGGTCCGTGGAAATACGTAATGTCGAATCGGTTCATAGTGACCTCCTTATAAAATGGGGGTTCTCGGGGAAAAACTTTTTGAAAAAAGTTTTTCCCCGAACCCCTTTTCAAAAACTTTTGAACGAGATAGAGGGACGAAGTTTGTTCAGATTGTCAGTGATATACTCATGCGCTGACGAGCATCGCAACGGCGATTGTACCGCAGGTGACGGCAATCGTTTTTTTACGGGAGTTTCCCTTTCGGTTTCGGTTCTGACGTCATTGTATCACAAACGTCCGTGAAAATCCACAGAAAAAAAGAAAAACCTAACGATTTCTCGTTAGGTTTGACGCAAAGGGAGAGATTCGAACTCTCGGTCGGTTATTAGCCGAACACACGATTTCCAGTCGTGCGCCTTAGACCAGCTCAGCCACCTTTGCGTATCGGTGTGCTGTGTCTATCAGACACATTATTTGATTGCGCTGTTTCATTCAGCCCCTATATTATATCACCGCGTCCCCCTTTTGTCAATAGCTTTTTCAAAACTTTTTCAGGATTTTTCGGACTTTTTTCTTCCGGTCTGCATCCAACTTCGTCTTGCCTTCCACGTATAAAAGTTTTTGAATGAGGGTGAAGACATGCGCAGCATGTCTTCTGGGGAGGGACTTTTTGTAAAAAGTCCCTCCCCGATAAACTTCATTTCCGTTAACCGTTTTCCTGAATCTTTTCGACGGCTTTTTCGAGCATTTTGGTGATTACCTTGGAGTTGGTTGCCCAGTAGGAGGCATAGTTGCTGTTCTTGGCAGGCATCAGCGTGCGGAGAACGAACCACGGGTTGCCGATGGATTCGTTGTAGAGCTGTTCGAAGTTGATGAGTGCGCTGTTTTTGATGAGGTCCATCATTTCCGCGGTCTCCTGGTCGCGGGAGTAACGGTTCTTCAGCGCTACGTCAAAGTATGCCGGGGTGACGGTACGGTAGCTCTGTGCGCAGAGAGCTTCGAGAACCGCGGCGGACATTTCCGGATTCTTTGCGTCGATCGGTATGCACCAGAGGGACAGAGCGTCCTGTACACGGATACCGTAGTCACTCTGTGCTTCGTTCAGCAGCGGATAAGGAAGCACACCGAAGTCGCTTTCCATTTCCGCAAGGGTGGAAACCAGAGAACTTACACGGGTCGTAGAGAGAAGTGCGCGGTCTTCGCGGAACGGCGTGAGGTCGGTGCCGTCGCCTGTGATCGCCCAGGTGCCCGGATTGTTCCAGTACAGTTCGTAGGTCTTTTCCACAACGGTGGTCATACGGTCGGTGTCCACGTCGAGAACCGGGAGACCGTTTTCATCGCGGGAAATCAGGGATACATGATAACCCTGCATGAACCCGTCCGCGTCGTTGACGGAGGAGGTCGTCAGACCGAAGATATCCGCAGTGTCCACGGTGCCGTTGCCGTTTGCGTCCACGTAAATATCGGATACGAGGCTGTGGACATAATCCACCGTCCAGCGTTTTTCGCGGACAACGTCGTAAAGGTTCTCGATGTCATAGTCCGTCGCTACCTTCTGGTTGAAGACGAAAATGCACATGGCGGACAGCATGGTCTTGGAAAGGTCGCCCGTTATGAAGTGCAGCTTGCCTGCGATCTGAAGCTCTTCGACAGCGGACTGGCTCCACCACGGCTGATCGAAGTCGAGGTACGGCAGTTCGTTGAGGTCGCGAAGAAGGCCTTCCAGAGACAGGGAGGGGATTCGCGCCGACCAGCCGCCGATTACATCATAGGCACCGTCCGCCGCCATAATGGACGAACGAAGGGACGCGATGGCGTTGTTGTACTGATCCCACTTTTCCGCCTGGAATGCGACCAGATTTACATTGAGACGTTCGGAGATCATTTCGTTGCGTTCGTAAATGGCATCGTTGACCGGTTCGCCCGTCATTTCTTCCACGCCGACTTCCTGATAGGCTTCGTCGTCACCGCGCAGGTGGAACGTGACGGTCTCGCCGCCGAAGTCAAGGTCATCCGGCAGGGTGTCGGGGATATTTTCACGGGAAACTTCCGTTTCTTCCGGTGCGGTTTCACCGGAGGACTGTTCTGCGGAAACCGCAGAAGTGGGATCCTGTGAGGCAGTTTCTTCCGTTTCGGCGCAGGACAGGAACGCCGGCGCGCACATCATCAGAGCGAGGAGCAGGGACAAAAGCTTCTTCATGGGAAACCTCCTGAATTTGAAATAAGTTTATGTAGTAAAAAAAGTTTTTAAAGGGTGTCCGGTGCCGGCTTGCGGAACAAATCGGGAGAAACTTTTTCGAGAAAAAGTTTCTCCCGAGAGATTTTATTCCATTAACCGTTTTCCTGAATCTTTTCAACGGCTTTCTGGAGCATTTTTCCGATGGGCTTGGAGTTCTTTGCCCAGTAGGAAGCGTAGTTGCTGTCCTTGGCGGACATGAGCTGACGGAGAACGAACCACGGATTGCCGATGGATTCGTTATAGAGCTGTTCGAAGTTGATGAGTGCGCTGTCCTGAATGAGGTCCATCATTTCCGCGGTTTCTTCGTCGCGGGAATAACGGTTCTTCAGTGCAACGTCGAAGTATGCCGGGGTAACGGTGCGGTAGCTCTGTGCGGCAAGCGCTTCGAGAACGGCTGCGGACATTTCGGGGTTCTTCGCGTCGATCGGCACGCACCAGAGGGAGAGAGCGTCCTGTACGCGGGTACCGTACTTGCCCTGGGTTTCGTCGAGCATCGGATACGGCAGAACGCCGAAGTCGTCTTCCATTTCCGTGAAGGTGGACGCGACGTTTTCCATTGCCGCCGTTACGAGGAGAGCACGGCCTTCCACGAAGATTTCACGTTCGGTCAGACCGGCGGTGTGCGGGCGGCAGCCGGGGTTGTTCCACATGAGGTTGTAGACCTTTTCAACGATGGTGGTCATGCGTTCTTCGTCCACGTCAAGCACCGGGAATCCGTCTTCGTCGCGGGAGACCATGGAGACCTGGCAGCCCTGCAGGAAGGAGTCGGCGTCGTTGATGGTGGAGGTGACCAGACCGTAGCTGTCGGTGATGCTTGCGGTGCCGTCGCCGTCGGTGTCGATGTATGCTTCGGAGGAGAGCTTGTAGACATAGTCGATTGTCCAGCGGTTTTCCTTGACGACGTCGTAGAGGTTTTCGAGTTCATAGTCCGTTGCGAGCTTCTGGTTGAACGCGAAGACGAACATCGCGGAGGTCATGGTCTTTGCAATGTTGCCGGTGACGAAGTAGAGCTTGTTTGCGATTTCGAGTTCTTCCACGGAGGATTGATTCCACCACGGCTGAACGAGATCGAGGTGCGGGAGGGTGAGCAGGTCGAGCATCAGACCTTCGAGGGAGAGCGACGGGATACGTGCGGACCAGCCCGCAATGATATCATACGCACCGTCCGCCGCCATGATGGACGCACGGAGGGAGGCGATGGCGTTGTTGTAGGTTTCCCAGCCTTCCGCGCGGATGGGGCTGAGCTGAACATTCAGACGTTCCGAAACCATTTCGTTTCGTTCATAAACGGCGTCGTTGACGGGCTCACCGGTCATTTCCTCAATTCCGATTTCAAGGTATGCCTGATCGTCGCCGCGGGAATGGATGGTGACGGTCTCACCGTTGAAATCCAGTTCCGGCAGGTTGTCGGGAATATTTTCACGGGAAACTTCCGTTTCTTCGGCGACGGTTTCTTCCACTCCTTCCACCGCAGACGGAGCCGTGGAATCCTGTGAGGCGGTTTCTTCCGTTTCGGCGCAGGACACGAATGCCGGCGCGCACATCATCAGGGCGAGGAGCAGGGACAAGAGCTTCTTCATGTGAAACCTCCTAAAAAAGATATGTTGATTTTATTATATTTCCACAAATTCTATGATGTGATTATATATTGTGCCGAATTTACTGCGTGTGAATATGGTTTTTATGTGGGATGTATATAATAATACCATGTTTCCGTACGGATGTCAATAGAAATCTTACGGGGATCCGTGAGAAAGCGTTAACGTATCGTTCCTTACGCCAACCGAAAAAAGACCGCTTTTTTAATCGTATTCTAATCAAACTCCTCTTTTTCTTTTAATATAAATCCTGTATAATAGAAACATCAGAACGAACGGAAAGGATACGGATATGGAACACATTGAAATGGTTGAACGCCTGCACGAAAAGGCGAATATTTCTTATACGGACGCAAAGGATGCGCTGGAGCGCAGCGGATGGGATATGCTGGAGGCGCTCGTTCTCCTTGAACGCGAGGGGAAGATTGATCCGCTCACCGCAAGTACCACTTCCTCAGACGACAATCCGGCTTATGAAAAAGTTACGGCGACGGCGTCGAAGAAAGACAGCAATTTTCACGATGCCATGAATAAGACCGGAGAGAAGCTCAAGCGGCTGTTCACCGACAGCATCACGACGTATTTCGTCGTCAAACGGCAGGGGAAGGAAATCCTGCGCGTGCAGGTGCTGATTGCGCTGATCCTCTGCCTCTGCATCTGGGAACCGATCCTGATTGCACTGGTGGTCGGGCTGATCTGCGACTGCCGCTACTCTCTGGACAGCAAGGCAGACCGTGCATCCGCAGACGAAACGGACGATATCTGAGGGAATCATGAATAAAATTCTGATTATTGAAGATGAAGAAAAAATCGCGCGGTTCGTTGAACTGGAACTGGAGCATGAAGGCTACGAGGCGGACAAGGCGAACGATGGGCGTACCGGTCTTGAAATGGCGGAAACCGGGAATTACGACCTCATCGTGCTGGATATCATGCTTCCGCAGTTGTCCGGCATTGAAGTCCTCAGACGCCTGCGGAAATCCGCCAATGAAGCGGCGGCAAATGCGCCCGTCATCCTGCTGACCGCGCGCGACGCTATCACCGACAAAGTCACCGGGCTCGATATGGGAGCGAACGACTATATGACCAAACCGTTCGCTATTGAGGAACTGCTCGCACGCATCCGTGCGGCACTCCGCCAGTCGCAGAATGCCGTCCGCGCCGACGGACACCGCGACGATATTCTCCGCGCCGCCGGAATCGAGCTGAACGTGTCCGCGCATACCGTCACGTTTCACGGGAAAACCGTCGATTTCACGAACCGGGAATTCATTCTCCTGCGTACGCTGATGGAGAACAAAAATACCGCCATGTCCCGCGAAAAACTTCTCGCCGCCGCATGGGGGTATGATTATTACGGCGAAACGAACATCGTCGACGTCTACGTCCGCTACATCCGTCAGAAAACGGACGACGGCGTCATCAAAACGATCCGCGGAGTCGGATATATGGTGGAGGGTGACCGATGAACAACCGGACCGGCTCGATTGCCAAACGGCTCAACGCCGCGCTTGTGCGGCGGAGATTTGCGCGTGCGTTTCTGATGGATCTTGTCCTCGCGGTCCTCGTGATCGCGGTATGGTGTCTGACCATCGAAAGCACATACGGCGGTACGGTTACCAATGTTCAGGAACGGTGGTTCGCCGGGTATGAATGGGTGGACGACCACCTGACGGAATATCTGCAGACAGACGGAAGCATCCGCGGACTCATCCGTCCGGACGGACTGATTTTTCGCGGAACGATGTACTGTTTTACCATCGGCGATGCCGCCCATGCGGAAAGCGCGGCGGGAATTCTGACGGCGGTTTCCATCGCGTTTGTCTGCCTGCTGATTCTGCAGTTCCTCCTGTTTATCATCGGACATTTTACCGGACGCGGGCTCATCAAACGCTATCTCCGTCCGATCGACGACATCGCACTGTCGGCGGAGCGTCTTTCGTCCATGCAGAAGACTCCCGACCGTGCGGAGGTCGCTTCCCTTGCCCACGCCATCAATGCGATCGACGACAGCGACAAACGAGTCGCCGTCCACGATTCCGAACTTGGCGGTCTGGAAGCGGCGGTGAACAACATGCTGAAGCGTCTCGAGGAATCCAAGCGGAAACAGATCCGCTTCGTGGACGACGCATCGCACGAGCTGCGCACGCCGATCGCGGTGATTCAGGGATACGTGAATATGCTCGACCGCTGGGGCAAGGATGATCCGAAGGTGATGGAGGAATCCATCACGGCGATCAAGCATGAATCGGAGCATATGAAAACGCTGATCGATCAGCTGCTCTTTCTCGCGCGCGGGGATATGGAGCGCCACGTGATCCACCGGATGCCGCTTGATACGAACGAACTGCTTGAAGAAGTGGCGGAGGAAAGCCGCATGATCGACGCGGAACACGAATATGTTTTTGAAACGGACGGTCAGCCGCATCCGATCAATGCCGATCCGGCGATGATCAAGCAGGCGATGCGTATCCTGACGGACAACGCCTCGAAGTACACACCCCCGAACGGTACGATCAAATTCCGGACATACGAAAAAGACGGTCAGGTGTGCATGGAAGTGAGCGATACGGGGATCGGTATCCCCAACGACGAGCTGCCGCGTATCTTCGACCGGTTCTACCGCGGACAGAATCTCCGCGGCGAGTCGGGCAGCGGAAGCGGACTTGGTTTATCCATTGCGAAATGGATCGTTGAGGAACATTCCGGCACGATCACGGCGATCTCCAGCGAAGGAATCGGCACAAAGATGACGGTAACGCTCGCGCGTTACGACGGATAAACGGGAAAACCTGCACTTTTCCACAGGATAAAAAATCAATAACAGTAAGAAAACCATACCCTGCAGTTATCCACAGGATATGGTTTTCTGTATTTCATCAAAAAAAACAGCCCTTTTCCACACGAAAAGTCTGCACAAACTTCGTCACCACAACAGATTGAAGCTTTTTGAAAGGGGTTCGGGGGAAACTTTTTCTCGAAAAAGTTTCCCCCGAAAAACTCCATTTGATCCCCCTCACGGCGTCTCTGCGCGGATGATGATGCCGTTTTCGAAGTAGCCTTTGTAGGTGCGGCCGCTGGGCCAGGTGTAGGTGCCGGCGCCGGAGAGGAGGTTGTCCTTGAATTCGCCGGAGTAGCTTTCGCCGCTTGCCCAGGTGTAGGTACCGGTGCCGCTGCGGACGTCATCGACGTAGTTTCCTTCGTAGACGTCGCCGTTTGCCCAGGTGTAGATACCGATGCCGTTTTTCATATCGTTCGAGTAGCTGCCGATGTAGACGTCGCCGGAGGCGTAGCGGTATTCACCGGAGCCGTTTTTCTTATCGTTCTCGAACTCGCCTTCGTAGGTGGAACCGTCCGCGAAGGTGTAGGAGCCGGAACCGGACTTTACGCCGTTTTCGAAGGAGCCGACGTAGACATCGCCGCCGACGTAGGTATAGGTGCCGGCGCCGGAGATCTGGTCGTTTACGAACGTGCCGACGTAGGTGTCGCCGTTGGCGTAGATGATCTGACCTTCACCGTTTTTGAGCAGGTTATCGAGGCCGCCGGTATAGACGTCGCCGTTGGAGTACGAGATTTCCTCGCGGTCGAGGTTCACGTCCGCGGACACGCCGTCCGAATAAATGAGGCGTCCTTTATACGGTTCACCGTTTTCGTCCACCTGTCCGAGAAATTTCACGTACAGGTCGTCGGTTACGTTGACTTTGATATAGCGCACGCCGGAGGCGTACACGATGGCGATCAGTCCCGCGAGGCAGAGGATCGCGACGATCAGGATCGTGATGATCACCGCCGCGAAGCTGCGCTTTTTCTTCTTTTTACGGGGAGCGCGGTTCCCTCCCCCGTTCATCGGTTGATTCATAGGTTCTCCCGTTTGTGGTGTGGTTTTTATTTGGTTTTTCGGGGACGCTTGCGCGGGATTTGGAGAATACCTCCTTTATTCAGATGAAGCTGGAGGGTGGAGCGATCCCCTGTTTATGTCCGGGGTGTTTCGACCTGAGACTCGTTTACGAGTCTCGTGCGGGCGGCGACTTAGGGCGCTGCCCTAAGAACCTGCGACCTTTCGAGAAAGGTCGATCAAAGCTTTTATTCTGACAGAGTTGGGTGCGGATTTATTGTTTGATTTCCAACAGTAAGGTCTGGCCTTTTTTCATTTCGACGTCAGCGAACGATTCGTTTCCGGGAAGAATTTCGCCCGTGAACACGTCCGTGAGCTTTGCCTTGCACGGCACGCAGATCCGTTTGATCCCGTCCGATGCGGCATGTACGGCGACGTATTTTTCACTCGCGTACACAATTTCCCCGCCGAAAGCGTAAATCTGTCCGCCCGCCGCAAGGATCAGCCGGCGCAGAAGATCCGAAGACGGTGCCCGTTCCGCCGTGCAGTACACACTGTAGTCCGCATGCCGACGCAGGAGAGCAGTGGTTCGTCCCGCTGCGTCAACCGCAATCTGCGCGTCGCCCGGAAGACGTTCCAGACCGTTTTCAACAGATTTCACCCCGCCGGACACGGAAACGTCCGTATTGAGCGCATCAAGGAAGACGAGCATCCGCCCGTCCGCTTTCCAGTTCTGCAGAGCGTTCAGCTTCGGGAGCGTCCATTCTGCGACCGGTCCGAACAATGCGAGGCGGTAGTCCGCCGGATCGATTCTTTCAAGATCGTCGAGCAGAAACAGCCGGTACGGTGTTCCCGTATGACCGAGTTTTTTTGCCAGTTCATGGTACATCCACGCGTACCCTTCGATCGGACTGATCCGGTTGAAAAACGCGTCGTCAAGGAAGACCGCGGCAGGAGCGGCGTTTTTTGATCCGCCCGACGCGGAGTGTGCTTCGTAAAGTTCTCTTGCCTGCCGGTGGAACTTCATGAATTTCTCATGATCGTACCAGCCACCCCACATGTCAAACCACCAGACGGCGGTGTTGTGGGTAAGCACGCGGGCAAGCGCCTTGGTCATCTGCCCGAGCGAACTTTCAACGGTGTCCGGTCCGAGCCAGACCGGTCCGTCGTACGCACGGTTCACGACCGGATCGGCGTACGGCATGCATTTGCTGATGGGTTCGGACAGGCACGTCCGGACATCCGCTTCCATGAACCACGGTTTGCCGTGCAGCATCGCGGATTCAACGGATCCGGGGAATCCCCAGTCGACACCGGATGCGCGGTTGTCGGTGTACATGAACGGACTTGCGAGAAAATCAACGGCGTCGCTTTCGAGAACGATGTGCGAGGCATGATGCCCTTCCTCGGTGCCCGCCGTGGAATAACCGAAGAAGGCTCCGATGACGATGTTCCCGCCCGTCACGCGTTTTGCGGCGGAACAGAGATCGACGACCGCCTGCGCGTTGACTTCGTTGAGGAACGCATAGGTGTCGATCGCCTGCTGTTCCCATGCGGGATCGTGGAGTGCGCCGTCCGCGGCCGACCCGAACATGCGCTGTGCGGGGGTGGCGAAAACGGCGTCTTCAAAAGAAGTGTAAGCGGTATGCCATGCACGGTTCAATTCTTCCGCGGAAGGATAGCGGGTTTTCAGCCACCTGCGGAATGCAAGGAGCGCGCAGGGGGAGTAATCCGTATACTGCATGGGATGATGAGCCGGGCGGAGAAATTCCTCCGTATTTCCGCAGGCGATGTGCCAGCCGGGGACATAGGGAGCGAATCCGCTGTCCTCAAGCCAGTCGCGGAAGGCCTCAAACATCCGCTCGGTATCGCGCTTCCACTTTTCGGAGCAGTAGGAGTGATGTACGGGGGTGCCCTGTGCATCGCGGCAGAGCTCATCGGGGTTGGCATCCTCCCACCACGACGGCGGTTCGACCATCAGCCGGGGGATGAGGTAATTCTCCCCGGGCTTGCTGTCGCCGAGAATGAGACGGAAGTCCCGTTCGACGGCGGAGAAGTCGTACCGGTCATATCCTTTCCAGAATCCCGGGCGGAAGGGGCGGATGCCGGAGTTTTGATTAATGCCGCGGTCCCCGGCGTAGACACCGGTAAAGAACAGATGCACGCCGGCATTTTTGAAATCCTCATAACAGGCTTTCTCGGGCTGATAGGACATATACCCGTACATCGGCACGGATTTTCCGTCAATCTCAAGCAGAAAAAGCTCATTATTCCGGACAATTTTACTTTTCATAAGCCAAATAGTAATAAGGTAACTTTACCCTTGCACTTTCTATATTCATCTCCACAGATTGAAGCTTTTTGAAAGGGGCCCGGGGAAAACTTTTTGTCGAAAATGTTTTCCCCGGAGAACTCCCCTTTATAAAACATTCGAAGTGGGGGTGAGCTGGGTCATGAGGTTGTCGAGCATCTGGAGGAGTTCGGGGACAGCGACGGTTGCTGCGGCAACGACGACGGCGAGGATGACGGCCGTGAAGACGAAGGTATGCACGGGGCGTTTTTCGGGGGTAAAGCGGAGTTCGGCAGCAACGCGGCGTTCCTCGGGAAGGTAAAATTTTGCAGTTTCGAAGGGGATGACGGTGGGGATTTCGTCACCGAGAAATTTTTCGTACCAGAAGCGGCCGAGGGCGGAGCACTTCTTTTTCGGGAAGGTATCCGCGTTGGTGAAGACGAACATACGGGCGAGGGAGCTTCCCGAACGGATCTGGCGCTTGATGTACCATTTGCCGCGGAAATCGAGGCTGTCGAGGGTGACGGCGCTGTTTTCGTCCAGTGCGCCCGCCTTGATGACGGCGTCAACGAACGAGTGGGTACACACGCGGTAGATGAGGGAACCGAGCACGCCGAGGATGATTCCGGCGTAGACGCTCCACAGAAGAAGCTCAAGAGAACCGTTGTTTACGTCGATGTCAAAGTTCTGGTAATAGTAGATTTTGTTTGACATGGGTGTTTTCGTTCCTCCTTGATTGAGTTTCAGGGGATGTATGTGGAATTTTTTGGGGGGAACGCTCGCGCGGGGGATGGAGAATACCTCCTTTATTCGGATGAAGTTGGAGGGTGGAGCGATCCCCTGTTTGTGTCCGGGGTGTTTCGACCTCTGCGGAGGTCGACAAGGGACGCTGTCCCTTGACCCTGCGACCTTTTAAAAAAGGTCGATCAAAACTTTTATGCGGACAGAGTGCAGCTTAGTAGTCTTCGAAGATGCCGGCGCCCGCGAGTTTTTTCAGAAGATCCTCGAGGTCTTCGTTGTCGCGGTATTCGAGCTGGAACATTTTCTTGTTCTTCGATGTGCTGATTTTACATCTGCGTCCGGTGAAATTCGTGAACCGCGTTTCCAGAGAATGGATATAATCCACCTTCACACCGCTGTCCTCTTCCTCCGTATCCGCGATCTCCTGACCGTATGCCTTGTTCGCTGCCTTGACCGCCGCTTCCACATCGCGTACCGACAGATTCCGGTTCACACACCGTTCCGCCAGCGGGATCATCTGCGACTTGTCGCGAAGACCGAGCAGTGCACGTCCGTGGCCTGCTGTCAGCATGCCTTCGACCAGCATCCGGACGATCTCATCCGGCAGATCAAGCAGACGCAGTGAGTTCGCAATCGCGCTCCGCGACTTCCCGATCTGTACGGAGATCTCCTCCTGGCTGAGTCGGTATTCCTTCATCAGCATGCTGTACGCACGCGCTTCTTCGTAGGGATTAAGGTCTTCTCTTTGTAAATTTTCGATCAGAGCGAACTTTGCTGCCGCAAGATCGTCCGCTTCAAGAACGATCACTGGGATTTCGTTTAGTCCCGCGAGCTTGGATGCGCGGAACCGGCGTTCCCCGGCGATGATCTCATACCGGTCGTCGACCTTCCGCACGAGAATGGGCTGTAAAACACCGTTCGCGGAAATGGAATCCGCAAGTCCGGCGAGAGATTCCGAATCAAACGTACGTCTGGGCTGATCGATCTTCGGGTCGACCTGCGAAATGGACACGGAAAGCACACCGTTCTTCGCTTCTCCGCTGTCGTCAACCGCATTGTCAAGAAAAATCGCATCCAGCCCCCGTCCGAGGCCTTTATTCTTTGCCATTTGCTATAACTCCAGTATTATGATATAATGTTTTTTCTCGGGGAAGGAACTTTTTTCAAAAAGTTCCTTCCCCGAACCCTATCTTCAAAAACTTTCAATCTATTATATTAACAAAGTTGGGTGCAGATCCGGAATTCCGAACCGGCTGTGCAATTAATAAAATTTCATAACTTCAAATTTGCACTTACTAAGTCAACACAATAGTTTAAAGTTTTTTGGATGGGGTCCGGGGAAACCTTTTTGCAAAAAGGTTTCCCCGGTATCTTCCCCTCAAACAATCCCAATTCTCCCCAGGACTTCTTCGGTGGCGGCGACGTAGGACTGGCACGCTTTTGAGTATTTGTCGTGGTAGTTGATGGGGGTGCCGAAGCCGGGTGCTTCCGAGAGCTTGACGGCGCGCGGGATGGTAGTGGAGAAGAGTTTGTCCGCGTAGTATTTTTTGATTTCGTCGAGGACCTGAGTGGACAGGTTCAGTCTGCCGTTATACATCGTGACGAGAATTCCCAGGATAGAGAGGTCGTGGTTATACAGCTTTTTGACGTTCCTGATGGTGAGCATGAGCTGGGTCAGACCTTCGAGGGCATAATATTCGCACTGCATCGGGATGATGACGCCGTCGGAGGCGGTGAGCGCATTGATGGTGAGCATGGAGAGCGACGGCGGGCAGTCGATCATGACGAGATCGAACGAATCGCCGAGCTTATCGATGAACTGCTTCAGCCTGGCTTCGCGGCCGTCCATGTCGACGAGCTCGAATTCCGCACCCGCGAGGCTGATGTTCGACGGGACGATCGAAAGGTTTTCAAACTCCGTTTTCACGATGCAGTCTTCCGGAGCCGCATCGTCGACGAGGGCGTCGTAGACACTCTTTTTGATACTCTTTTTGGTGATGCCGACGCCGCTGGTGGAGTTGCCCTGCGGGTCTTCGTCGATCAGCAGGACACGCTGTCCCATCGCTGCAGCACAGCTTGCGATATTGACACACGATGTGGTTTTTCCGACTCCGCCTTTCTGGTTGGCGAAGGAGATTACATAAGGTACAGACATAAAAACGATCCGCAAAGGATTCCCTTCTACAAATTCCTATACTGTAATTATAGTAAATTTCCTTTCGGATGTCAACACGTATCGAAAATGTTTCACGTGAAACATTAAGATCGTTTACAAATCTATTATATCACATTTGTGGAGTTGTGTCAATAGACGGATGTAAAGTTTCGCCGTTTGGCGAATGAAAAAACGCCTGCCGGCGTTGAAGATGGAAAAAATGACTTGTCAAGTCATTTTTCAGTTTATGAATCGCCTGCGCGGCGGGCGCACAAGAGGGCGAATCGTCGCCCTCTTGTGAATCACCCCGACCAGACGAGTTCGCGAAGCGAACTCGGAGTGTCCTCTGGACACCTCTCGTTCGTGCAGTCGGATGATGAAAAATACTCTCGATACGTTTGTTCCGGTGTAAGGGTTGCGCAGATATGGGCTAACCGCGGGACAGATTTTTCGTTCAGCCGGCTGACGGATGGTGCGGACAGCTATTCACTATTCACTTTTAGTTCTTAGCTGTTTTCAGACCGCTTTCGGCAGGAGGATGGAGATTAATGTGCCGTGGTCGGTCTCTTTTCGGGTGGATTCCACCGGAATCCCGCTTTTTTTGATGATGTCGACGGCGTGATCGATGGAATTGTAGAAGATACGGATGTCTTTGATGATGAGTTTATGGCGCTGTTCGCTTTTCGGAGGTTTGCTGCGGATTTCCTCGGCGCGCGACTCCGCGCAGAGCAGCGATTCGATGTATTCTTCCGCCGCCGCAACGTTCATACCGCGTTCGACGAAGATCGCGATGACGCGCAGGCGTTCCGCTGCGTCCGACAGGCGGAGGAGGGCGCGGGCGTGACGCTCAGTCAGACCGTTGCGGAGGATCTGTTCTCTTTCCTCCTTCGAGAAACGGAGGAGGCGGAGTTTATTGGCGATATACGACTGGCTGACGGCGAGACGGCGGGCGCACTGTTCCTGCGTCATGCCCGAAAGGCCGATGAGGGAGCCGATAGCGGTTGCTTCTTCAAAGATGTTGAGGTCTTCCCTGTGCAGGTTTTCGATGATGGCGATGACGGCGGCATCGACTTCGTTTGCTTCGATAGAGACGCACGGCACGGTATCGAGACCCGCGAGTTCGGCGGCGCGGAGGCGGCGTTCCCCCGCGACGAGGTGGAAGACCGGCACGTCGCTTGCGGGGACGAGGTCTTTCCGTACGAGGATGGGTTCGAGGATGCCGTGTTCCTTGATGCTTTCGGCGAGGGAACGCAGACTTTCGTCGTATGCGACCTGCCGGATACGTCCGTCGGGAACGACGATATCCTGTACGTCGACTTCGCGGATGACCTTTGTGATTTCCTTCAGTTTTCCCCAGAACATTGTTTTTGTACCTCCTGTGATTTGGATGTGTGTGGGAGCGGGATTTCCGGGGAGAAACTTTTTGCAAAAAGTTTCTCCCCGACCCCCTTTTCAAAAACCTTCGGACGGATAAAGATGACATAGTGTGTGCAAAGCGTTCGTGAAATATGATTTTGTCAGCTGCACGACATCTGAGTACTCCGGATTTGCACAAACTCTGTTCATCCTTTTCAGACGGAAGCTTTTTGAAAGGGGTCCGGGGAAGACTTTTTCCCGAAAAAGTTTTCCCCGGAAACATGCCCTTATTATACCACCCCGCCGGAAATAAACCTGTCTCAATCCGCTGTTCTATTTTTGGATGTGGTGGGGGAAAACAAAAAAACTCACGGACGAATGGTGGGTTCGCCGTGAGTTTACGGGTTGCCGTCGGGAAATGCGGAGTTGCATCAGCCGAGGGGTTGTTTCGTGATTTCCGCATATCTGCGGGGGAATTTTTCGGGAGTATCGGAGATTTTGCGGTAAAAGATCACGCAGCGCGTGTCGCCGCCGGGGATTTCGTAGTCGATCTTCGCTTCTTTTGTCATTCCGAGAAGGGGAGCTGCTGCATCGCCATGGAGCATTTCCTCGTCGGCGTGGGACTTCAGTGCCGCGAAAACGCCGCCTTTCCTGACGAGCGGGGCGCAGAGTTCCATGAGAACGGGCAGATTTGCGACCGCACGGGCGGTCACGAGGTCGAATTTACCGCGATATTCGCGGTTTCCGGCTTTGCCGAATTCCTCCGCACGTCCGGCGACCGCCGAAACATTGGTTAAACCGACGTACTTCGCCGCCGCGTTGATGTGGGAAATTTTCTTTGCCGTGGAGTCGATGCCGAGGAGTTTGCTGGACGGAGCGATTTTGGAAAGACCTGCCGCCATCGGAAGGAGCGGAAAGCCCGCGCCGGTGCCGATGTCCGCGAGGGTTCCGGGCACGCCGACGTGGTCGACGATGAGCGACAGCGGGATCAGCGAGTCGATGAGGTGCTTGCGGATGATTTCTGCCGGCTCTGTGATGGAGGTGAGGTTGAATTTCTTCGCGTCGTCGATGAGGGAATCCGCGATGAGATACAGGCGGCGGACGGTGTCCGCGTCGGTCAGCTCATCGTGGATGCTGCCGTAGTCGACGGTCTGCGTCTGTTCGGCGTACAGGGCGGCGAAGGTTTCGTAGGTGAGATCAGACATGGTGTTTTCTCGGGGAAACCTTTTTGAAAAAAGTTTTCCCCGAACCCCTTTCAAAAACTTTAAACAAATGAATGGATGTGGTCCGGATGAACTCTGGGAGAGAAACGTTGTACTTTTCCACAGGATGTTTTAATCCCAGAAGATCTCGAAGTACATATCTTCGATGTTTTCCACAGGATCGTTTTCGTGATTTTCCACGATGACGGGTGTATGCGCCAGATCGACGAGGAACTGCCCGAGCGTTTCCGCCGAACCGGGCTTCGCGATCGCGCCGATGCACTCGCGCATGGTCTGCAGGCGCACATCCGAGGTGAGGAGCTGGTACATGCATTCGTCGATCGGACAGGTTTTGGAGGTTGCAAGCGCACATCCGTTGTTGAGAAGGAATTCCGCGTTGCGTTCTTCCTGACCGGGGATGGGGTTGGCGATGATCATCGGCAGATGTTTCGCAAGGGCTTCGCTGGTGGTAAGTCCGCCGGGTTTCGTGATGATTGCGTCGGACGCGTCCATCATCTGCGGGATCGTTTTCACAAATCCCGTGACGAGCATTTTATGACGGGCGTTTTTCGCGATTTCGTCGATGTCAGCCTTCATGTCGGCGTTGTTCCCGCAGACAACGATGAGCTGGAAGTCGCGTCCGGTGCCTGTCGGGGCGAGTGCGTCGATTTTCCGGACGTTTTCCGCCATGTTGCCATAACCCATCGAGCCGCCCATGATGAGGAACGTAGTCAGATCCTCGTCGATGCCGAGGAACCTGCGCGCGTCTGCTTTGGACATCGTGTTGCTGAATTTCGGGTTGATCGGGATGCCGAACGGGAGGATCTGGTCGTCGCGGAAGCCTTTCCGGTACGCCTGCGGAAGAAGCAGGCGGTCGGGGACCACGACGTAGTCGTTTCCGGTACAGTCTTCCCAGTAGGGGTGGAACGTGAAATCGGTGAGGATTCCCACGGTGCGCGTACTGATCATGTGCTTTTTCTTCATGATATCGAGTAGGATGCCGGGGAACGGGTGGGTGAAGAGGATGGCGTCGTAATGGTCCGTGCGGATGAACTCCGCGAGTTCACCGGATACGGCGCGCCGGAACAGATTGGACGGCGCGTATTCGTGGTCGTTTGAACGGCGTTTTTCGGCGAGACGGTAGCCGGCTTTCCACGCGTATTTGGCTTTTTCTGTGACGAGGAGGTAGCCTTCGGAAATGAATTTTGCGAATTCGGGAGAAAGGTAATCAAAAGTATCGAGGATGGTGCAGTCGGCACCGCGTTTTTCCAGTTCGGACTGAATGGCGCGCGCGGTCGAGTTGTGTCCTTCGCCGGCGGTGATGGACAGAATGAGAAAGTTCATACGGTAGTCACCTTTCGTGAAGCAGGTTTGTGGAGAAGGAGGAGGTTATTTTTTCGGATTTCCTTTCGGGGGTGTTTTTTTCTTCTTTTTGTCCATGCCGAAGCCGATCTTGCCGATCTTTTTTCCGATCTCAAAGTATTCGCCGTGGGCGAACGTACAGAGATTTGCGCGGTCGAGACGGAGATGACCATCCTTGTCGAGCAGAGCTTCGTCAACGGTGACCTGTACGACGTCCGCGAGGAACATGTCGTGCGAACCCTGCGGGAGGATGTCCGTGACGCGGCATTCGAGTGCCAGCGGGGACTGCTCAAGCGTCGGGCACGAAATGACGGAGGACGGGATGAGTGTCAGACCGGTCTTCGCGAATTTGTCGACACACCGTCCGGTGACGGTGCCGACGTAGTCGCAGGTCTTCGCGAGAGCGGCGGGAGTCAGGTTGAGGACGAACTCGCGGCTGTCGCGGATGAGCGCATACGAATGGCGGGTCGGGCGGATGGAAACGTAAACGCGCGGCGGATGTGTCGAAACGATCCCGCACCACGCGGCGGTGAAAACATTGGCGTGGCCGTCGTGTTCGCAGGTGACCATGACGGCAGGCAGCGGCGCAAGCAGTGCCGAGCCTTTCCATGAGATTCTGGACATGGGTGGATTTCTCGGGGGAAACTTTTTCGAGAAAAAGTTTTCGAGACTTACGCAGTAAGTCTCGTCCGAACCTCCTTTCAAAAAGCTTTAATCTGGGTATAAAAAATAGGAATTGCAGATTTTTTACTCTTCCCCGATGGTTTCGAGGATTTTGACGAATTCGGAGAGTGTTTCGGCGTGGTTGAGGCGGTCACGGACTCCGGCGGCACCGCGCATCCCCTTGATGAAGTAGGCGGCACGGGAGCGCGATTCGCGTACTCCGACGGTTTCACCGTGTTCGCGGACGACCGCTTCAACGAGCGAAATCGACAGTGCACGGATCTCGTCGAGCGTCGGCGGAGTGAAATGTTCCGGATCGGACAATTCACGGAAGATCCACGGATTGCCGAGCGCGGCACGTCCGACGGCGACTTCCCGGCAGCCGATCGCGAGATACCGTTCCGCATCCGCACGGCTTTCAATATCGCCGTTTCCGACGAGAATGACGGACTTTCCGATGCTTTTCAGTGCCTGCGCGACCGATTCCGCATACGCCGGATCGGCGGAGGGCATGTACATCTGCTCGCGGGTACGGCAGTGAACGGTGATCTTCGATGCACCGGCTTCCGCCATTGCCGCGGCGAATTCCGCGCAGTTGATGTGATCGCTGTCCCAGCCTGCGCGGATCTTGACGGACAGCGGAACGCCGTGCTTCGCACAGACGTCGGCAACGGCGGCAGTAACGTCGCGGGCGATGTCCGGTGTACGCATCAGCGCGGAGCCGTCGCCGGAGGTCACGATCTTTTTGACCGGACATCCCATGTTGATGTCGATTCCCGCCGGAGGCGCGGCGTAGGAGCAGCCGGCATAATCACCGGTGAGGAGCTTCCGCGCGGCTTCCGCCATCATTGCGGGATCGTGCCCGAAAATCTGCAGAACCACGGGGGCTTCGCTTTCGCCGATCTTCGCGAGAACAGCGGTTTTTCGGTCATTCATGCACATTGCGACGGCGGAAATCATCTCGGACACCACGTAGGACGCGCCGAACTGCGCGGCGATCTTCCGCATGGGATAGTCGGTATACCCCGCCATCGGGGCGAGGGAGGAAATAATCGGCTGAGTATTCATATTATATATGGTAGAAAAAGAGATCGAAATTTGATAAACTGTACTTTGCCGCGTCTCATCAAATCCGCACCGCACTCTGCCAACCCATTCGTCTGAAAGTTTTTGAAGATGGGGCACGGGGAAGGAACTTTTTTCAAAAAGTTCCTTCCCCGCAAAACTCCCTTTCACTGAACCTTCGCGTCGCGGGACTTGTTGAAAGGACGGAGGGCGAGATATGCGGCGATATGCGGAAGGACAGCAAACAGAAGGTTGGCTGCGAGTTCCGGCAGAACCGCCCGGGAGAATGCGTCGGGGAGGGATAGATCCGCGACCGTCATGACGACCGTGACCAGGGTGAAGAGTGCGCGGAGGAGGGACGATGCGGCGGTGTAGAGCGCACGTACAGCGGCGGAATCGCGGAAATAATAGACGGTCAGCAGACCGCAGACGTATCCTGCCGGCATGTACAGCAGAGGGAGCAGGGTCAGCTGCGAACCGCCGAGCGATTCGATCACGAATGCGCCGATCAGACCGCAGACCGCGCCCCAGCGTTCGCGTTCGGTCATGGCGATCGCGATGACCAGCGGCAGGATGAGGTCGGGGACGGCTCCGAACGGGCGGAACCGCGTGAACAGCGTCGTCTGGACAAGGGCAAAGAAAATCATCAGCAGTGCGCAGACCGCGCCTTTGGCGATCAGTTCGCCGTCCATGTTCAGACCGAGCCGCCATTCCCGCACTTTGTCGGTGAAACTCTCACCGCCTTCGCCGGGAGACGGTGAGGGGGTGAGAGTTCTGCGATTGTTGTTCATAATTTGTTACCGTTTTTTGGAGAATATTATTCCTGATTTGTGAACGAAAATACAGAACGACTGTTCTGCATTTCTGGATATTTTCTGTATAATTATTCGACATAAACTTCGAAGTCCGTGATGATCATGACCTGAGTCAGTTCCGAAAAATCGACGGCACACTTCACGGTGACGTCGGGGGAGCGGGTGTATTCATTGATCCCGACGGTTTCCACGTAGCCGATGACCAGACCGCGGGGATAGACACTGCCGAATCCGGTGGAGAGAACGCGGTCACCGATTTCGGCTTCTGCTTCGGCGGGAAGGTAGGAGAGCTGGCACAGACCGTCGGAGGACAGTTCGAACTTCCCTTCGCAGATGCCGGCGTCTTCGGTGCGCTCGATGTACGCGCCGACCGAGGACTGGGGCTCCACGAGGGTGGTCACCTTTGCCCAGTTGTAGCCGAGCTCGGTGATCCGCCCGACGATCCCTTCGGATGTGACGACGGGCATATTCAGGCTCACTCCGGCGCCGGTGCCGACGTCAATGGTCAGAACTTTCGAATAATTGCCGCTTTCGCGTCCGGTGACGGATGCGGACAGCATTTTGAAATCGGTGTGCTGGGTCTTCATTTCAAGGAAATTGCTCATCCACGCACTGCGTTCTTCGAGTTCGGCGGCGTCGTAGTTCTGCTTTTCCAGCTCGGCGACCCGTTCGCGCAGGGCGATGTTTTCTTCGATCAGCTCATCAAATTTGTAGAAATACGCCGCAAAGCCGTCCACGGCTTCGGTCGCATAATTGAACACCTTCTGCATCGGCGTGAGCAGAACGCAGACAGCATCCCGGAACACAAACGTCAGCCCCATCGAATAAAACACACTCGGCACGATCGTGAGGAGCAGCGCCAGCACCGTCATGATGTAGAAAAATTTGTTTTTGAAAAATTGTTTCATAGAGGGTTTTTCTTGGGGAAAACTTTTTCGGGAAAAAGTTTTCCCCAAACCCCTTTCAAAAAACTTTATACTGGATAAGTAAACAGAGTAAGTGCGAATTGTTCGTATACTAAATTTTATTAACTGCAGGTGAATATCGGTATTCCGAATCTGCACCCAAACTTCGTCAATCCATTCCGTTTAAAAGTTTTTGAAGAGGGGTTCGGGGAGAAACTTTTTGAAAAAAGTTTCTCCCCGCTTACCTTGTCCTGTAATTCACATAAGCGCTCGCATCGCCGGTGGTTTCGATGATGCGGCCGATGCCGACGGCGACGCAGTCGATGGGATTTTTGGCGATGACGGTGCGGATGCCGGTGACACGGGAGATGAGGAGGTCGAGACCGGCGAGGAGGGCGCCGCCGCCGGAGAGCATGATGCCCGTGTCGTAGATGTCGGATGCGAGTTCGGGCGGAGTGCTTTCGAGGGCGTTGCGGATGGTTTCGACGATGTGGAGGACTTCGTCCTGCATCGCTTCGCGGATTTCCGCAGAGGTGATCGTCACGATGGCGGGCAGACCGTTGAGCAGGTTGCGGCCGCGGATTTCCATTGCGCCGCGGTCCGTTGCCACGTGGACGCTGCCGATGCGCTTTTTCAGCAGTTCGGCGGTCGTTTCGCCGATGAGGATGTTATATTTGCGCTTGATGTAGGAAATGATCGCCTCGTCCAGTTCATCGCCGGCGATGCGGAGAGAGCTGGGCTGTACGATGCCGCCGAGGGACATGACAGCCACTTCTGTGGTGCCTCCGCCGATGTCGACGATCATCGAGCCGCGCGCGTCTTCCACGCGCAGACCGCTGCCGATCGCCGCTGCGATGGGTTCTTCCACCAGTGCGACCGACTGTGCACCCGCTTCGAGCGTTACGTCTTCGACCGCGCGGCGTTCCACTTCCGTTACGCCGTACGGGATGCAGATGATGACCTTCGGACGGCTCAGGAGAGAGTTGCCCGATACTTTTTTGAAATAATGGCGGAGCATGGAGGCCGTGATGTCGAACTCCGCAATGACACCGTTTTTCAGGGGACGCATCGCGACAATGGAGCCGGGCGTTTTGCCGAGCATGAGCTTCGCTTCGCTGCCGACCGCGACGACTTTCTGGGTCTTCGCTTCAACGGCGACGACGGACGGCTCGCGCAGGACAATGCCGCGTCCCTTGACATAAACGATCGTGTTGGCTGTGCCAAGGTCGATGCCGATACTTTTCATATATTAAATCTCCAATTGGGGTAGTGATTGGGAAGTATTGTCTGTGATTCGGTGGGATAAAATCGTTCAATTGCTGCCGCGCAGTTTTTCAAGTTCCGTGTAGACGCGGCAGACGGGGAGTCCGACAACGTTGTAGTAGTCGCCGACGATCTTTTCGACGAACACGCAGGCACCGTCCTGGATGCCGTATGCACCAGCTTTGTCAAGCGGATTGTGAACACGGATGTAGGTTTCGATCTCACGTTCGTCGAGCGGACGGAAGTGTACGTCGGTGGATTCGGCGAAGCAGGAGGTACGTCCGGTCGCGGTATCGTACAGCATGACGCCGGTGATGACACGGTGCGGGCGTCCGGAAAGTTCGCGCAGCATGTCGAACGCGCCGCGTTCGCTTCCGGGTTTTCCGAAGATTGTCCGGCTTGCGTCGGAATAAACGATCGTGTCGGCGGAGAGAATGACGGCATTTTGTACGTCCTGTCCGGTCAGACCGAAGTTCGGCAAATCAACATCGCGGAGGGCGTCGAGCGCATTCTTTACCGCAAGGTTTTTCAGTTTTGCGGCGGCCGTCACGAATTCCTCCGGATGTCCGGGGATGTATTCCACACTGCCTTCGTCCGCACCGGAAACGAAGATTTTATGCGGGATTCCGGCAAGGGAGAGCAGTTCGTGACGTCTGGGAGACTGGGATGCGAGAATAACGGTGGAGGTGTCGTTCATGGGGGGAACTCCGTTGTTGTATTATTTTTCGGAAATATAGCGTCCGAGAACCAGGGAAAGCGCAACACATGCGGCGGTGGAGACCGTAACCTTCAGCGAGATGCCGAGGGTCAGCGTGATGGCGTTGAGGTCGAGAACGACGGGGGATTTTGTTCCGAAGTTCAGACCGTAGGAAAGCCACGACAGCGCCGGAATGTCTGCCGTCATTTCCGAGACCATCGAACCGACAACGATGCCGACGACGATCAGAAAGAGGTGGAACCAGAAGGATTTGGTCATGAAAAACTCCGATGATTTATAAAATATTGCTCTTACTTTGAGCCGGTACTTCCGAATCCGCCGGAGCCGCGTTCGGTATCATCCAGTTCGGATACTTCCGTGAAAACACCGCGCCGGACGGGCGTGAAGATCATCTGTGCGATGCGTTCGCCGGAGCAGACGGTATACGGTTCTGCGGACTGGTTGATCAGTCCGACCTTGATTTCGCCGCGGTAATCCGAGTCGACCACACCGACGCCGTTGGATAAAGCGATACCGTGCTTGACGGCGAGACCGCTGCGGGCGTAAATCAGCGCGGCGACCGGTTCGTCGTCTGCGGCGGGAGCGAGCGCGATCCCGGTGGGAATGAGTGCGGACTGCCCTGGAAGGAGGGTCACCGGGGCATCGAGGCAGGCGGAAAGATCGCATGCGGCGGAGCCGGCGGTCTGGTAAGCCGGGATCTTCGCACCGGTACGGAGAAGCTTGATTTTAACAGGAATATCGTACATAAAAATATGAAAAAATTACAGACGCCTGCCGCGTGCGGACGGGCGTTTTTCGATGTACGCACGTACCACATGTCCGGCTTCGTCGGATGTTTCGGTGGTAAACATGAAGTGCAGGTGGGGAATGCTGCGGAGCTGCTCGCTGCGGTCGGCCATCCATGTCGGGACGGAGTTGTAGACCACGTTCACGCAGTCGCAGGAAGGGTAGCCGATGACGGGGAATTCTTCGTCTTTGCGGTCACGGAGAACGGCGGTGCAGCAGGTTCCGCGCGGATGTCTGGTCAGACCGATTTCGGGGGAATCCGCATAATGATTCGGAGCGACGGCGCGTCCGCCGCGGTTTCCGAAGGGACACTTTCCGTCGCAGATCACGCAGCGCGCGAGGGTCATGAGCGGAAGATGGCCGTAAACAACCGCACCTCCGCCGATGGATTCCACCGCTGCGGGCGGAATTTCGGGGGACAGCACGATTTTGTCACAGCCGATCCGGCGGTATTCCGCAAAGGCGGCCGTGTTCGTGATGTTCGCACGGAAGGACATGTCGGCGCAAAGGCTGTACTTTTCCACAAGATGCACCTGCCCGACCGAGTGACAGAGTACACGTCCGCAGCCGGATTTCTTCAGTGCGGTGAGAAGTTTTTCCAGCGCTTCGTCGGATGGTGTGTACACCGGAAGGACGGCGGCAAGTTCCGGGAAAGATTGATTTTTTGACATTTCCGCCGCATCCGCGAAGGAATGCGCGGGAACATAGAGAATATCGAAATAGTCAAGGAATTCACGCGATACCGGAGGATCAAACAGGGTACGGATGTCCGCGACTTCTGCCGTCCGACATTGTGTTCCGGTGAATTTTTCGACAGGATCGGGGGTATAGCGGAGCTGATCTGCCGGTTTTTCAGCGGATTCTGCGTTTTTTTCCTCATTTGCGGAGGAACGTTCGGGAACAGCGATTTCCTCAAGCGCGGCAAGCGCACTGCGGCGGAGGCTGTTCAGAGCCGAAACGGGATACCAGAGATTCTTGCCGATATCGAACGTAATGTCGGCAGCGGAAAGTGAATAATTTGTACCGCCGAATTTGGTGAGATTCTTTGCGGCAGACTCGCCCGTGACCGGATTGCCCGACGCGGTCTGCGGAATTTCTCCGGATGCCGACGCTGTGATGTCCGGATGATCCCGGAGAGACAGCGTGAACTGCGCCGGTTCTTCCGCGTTCAGCCGGAAAACGGCGGTGAGCGGAACGAGCATCTCCGGTACGGCGTTCGCACGGATGCGCTCGTCGAGAGCTTTGTTGATTTCGGCGGTGCGGTCTGCGGGTGCTTTGTCAACGTCGCCGGAGACCTGTACGCTCGCCATTTTTGCATAATTATAAGAAAAATATCCGTCCGTGAAACCGCGGGAGAACAGACTCGCGAGTTCGCGGATCTCGTTTTCCGTCGCGGAACGGCGTTCGTCGAGAAGGGTACGATAAATTTTCGTCGTGCCGTATACGTATGCGGCGGATTTCAGACGTCCTTCGATCTTGAGGGAACGCACACCCGTGCCGATCACTTCGGGAATCCGTCCGGCGAGACACATGTCCGCGAGGGACAGCACGCCGGTCTTTTGTGCGGAATTCCGGTTTTCCGGACGTTTTTTTGTGGAACCTGCCGGAACATTTGCACCGTCTGTGCGGGTTACACCAAACGGCAGGCGGCACGGCTGGGCACATTCGCCGCGGTTTCCGCTTCGACCGCCCATCATGTAGCTGAGCAGGCACTGTCCGGAGCATGAGACGCAGTGCGCCCCGTGGATGAACATTTCGATTTCGATCGGCGATGCGGCGCACAGTCGGCGGATCTCGTCCCGCGTGAGTTCGCGCGGGATGACAAGGCGGGTGAAACCCATGCCGGCGAGCATTCTGCAGTCAGCAGGAGAAGACAGCGACGTTTGGGTGCTGGCGTGGAGCGCGATTTCCGGATAACGGCGGTGGATTTCGCGCGCGATCCCGAAATCTGCAACGATGAGCGCGTCGGGGGACGCGTCGGGATTGCTGAGCAGCGTGTCTGCGAGGCGGAGAATGTCGTCCATTTCGCGGTCACGCACACGGGTGTTGACGGTGATGTGCGCGGCGGCGCCGACGCTGTGGCAGAGCCGGATGGCGTCCGCCAGTTCACTGTCACCGAAATTTTTCGCGCGCATGCGGTTGGAAAAAGAGGTTCCGCCGAAATAAACAGCGTCCGCACCGGCGGCAAGGGCCGCACGCAGACTGTCGATGGATCCGGCGGGAGCGAGAAGTTCGGGCAGCGATCCGGCGTTTATCGGGACGGCGGGTTCGCTTGAACCGTCCCTGATTGGCTCAAATTGCCGTTTGGGATTGGATTTTTTCTTGAAATCACTCATTTTCCGGAATCATTGCCGCGGAGAAGGGATTCAATGTACTTGATCTTTTCTTCGCGAGTCTGGGATTCTTCGTGATCTTCGGTCTTTTTGCTTTCGAGATACTTTTCAAGCGTGCGGACCTTGTCCTCGGAGGAAGAACCGGTCTTGCCGCCGCGGAGAATGTCGCTGATTTTTTTCATGTCGTTTGCGACTTCGACGGGCATTTCCTCTTCTGCGGTCTCTTCGCTGGACTTTGTTTCCAGCTGTGCTTTGGCTTCGTCAAGTTCGTCGTTGAGACGCTGGATGGTGTCTTCGTAAAGAGAGATCTGCGCTTCGAGGTTGCGGATCCGTTTTTCCGCCTTCATCTTGTCGCCGAGGTAGTCGATGGCGCACAGAAGGCATGCGTCGAGGGTGGAGATCCGGTAGTTGCTCTGGGTCATTTCAGTGATCCGTTCATCCAGACGGTTGACAATGCTTTCCACAAAAGACGACGGTTCGTCGGTTACGATTGACAGCGGCATTCCCGCGATTTCCAGATTATATTTTTTCTTGTTTGTTTCCATTTCAGTTGACCTCACATGCTGAAGTACGAATGTTGATTCTGGCAAAATATGGTATAAATTATTGAAAGCCAATAATACATATACATTATAATATATTTGCCGTTATATTTAAAGAGGAAAATGTGAATTTCGCGGGACTGTTAAAAAAAAGAACGATTCTCGTACATAAATACACAGGAGAAGGCGGAATTTCGGCAACGAATCCATGAAAACCGTTGCGTTTTCTGTGATAATCTGATATAATATTGAATAGAAAAACATTTGCGTTCATATAAATTTTACAAACAGGGAGACGTGCAATGGACATTACAAAATATTATCTCGGCGAAAACGAGAAGCCGCTCGATGTGATCAAGCCGGACGGAGGATTTTTCGGAATTTTCCGTACTGTGGCATGTGTGGGCGACAGTCTTTCCTCGGGCGAATTTGAGTCCACGGACGAAAACGGCAACAAGGGTTATCATGACTACTACGATTATTCGTGGGGACAGTATATGGCGCGCGCGGCCGGAAATACCGTTTACAATTTCTCTCGCGGCGGCATGAGCGCGAAGTGGTACCTCGATTCGTTCGGAAACGAGATCTGCGCATGGGACAAGGGCAAGGCTTGTCAGGCGTATATACTGGCACTCGGCGTGAATGACCTGATGGGACAGAACCGCGAAGTCGGTTCGGCGGACGACGTGGATATCGAAAATTACGAAAACAATAAAGCGACGTTTGCGGGAGACTATGCGAAGATCATCCAGAAGTACAAGCAGATTTCGCCCGACGCGTATTTCTTCCTCATGACGATGCCCTATACCGAGCACGAGGACGAACGTGTCACGAAACATGCTGCCCTGCTCCACGATCTCGCAAAGATTTTCACGCGTACCTACGTGCTTGACCTGTCCGCATACGCACCGCGGTACGATGCGGAATTCCGCCGGAATTTCTACCTTGGCGGACATCTCAACGCGGCGGGCTATCTGCTGACCGCGCAGATGACGATGAGCTACATTGACTACCTTGTCCGCAAGGATCCCGAGGATTTCGCGCAGGTCGGCTTTATCAATAAGGGATTCCACAACCGTCAGGCACGGTGGCTGTGACGCTTTTTCACGTCCGATCTTCTTTTATCATCTATTATACAGAAAGGAACCTCTCCCATGACAAAATTCCGCAGACTGACAGCTCTTCTGCTCGTTCTGCTCCTTGCGGCGAGCGCATGTTCCGAAACGACCACCGCGGAGAATCCGGCGGACGATCCCGCCGCACCGGCTGCGGCGGAGGAAGCCGTTCCCGAAGAGACCTCTCCCGAAGAGGACATTGATGCGCGCAAGGCGGTACCGGACGACCTTCCCGAGAAGGACATGGACGGCTATACCTTCCGTATTCTCACCCGTGACCGCAGCGACTTTGTCGAAGACGTTGGTCTTGAACTGGAACAGACCGGCGAAGTCATCGACGACGCGATTATTTCGAGAAACCTTGCTGTTTCCGAACGGTTCAACATTGAATTTGCAGCAAGCTACTTCACCAACGGGCAGTCCATGCCGCTGACCTCCGTCATGTCGGGGGACAATGAGTTTGACCTCATGCTCGGGCAGATCATCGACGTCACCAAGAACGCGACCAAGGGGTACTACCTTGACTGGTACGAACAGCTTCCCCATGTCAATCTGGAGAAGCCGTGGTACATCGGCAACGCATCGGAAGCATTGTCCGTCAACAACCACGCCTATGTTATGATGGGCGAGTACACACTGGACGTTCTCCGCTTTACCTACGGTATGTTCTATAACAAGACGATGTCGGATGAATACTCGCTCGAGAACATCTACAATGTGGTCAAGGAAGGCCGCTGGACGTATGACTATCTGCATGAGCTTGCGAACATGATCTATGTGGACGTCAACAGCGACGGTGTGAAGGACGAAGGCGACAAGCTGGCGATTTCGGGCGACCCGTACAGTGCGGTGGTGACGTACCAGTATGCGTTCAACAATCCGCTGGTGGGGCTGGATGCAGACCGTCTGCCGGTGATGACATTCTCGCGTGAAAAGGCGTATGACATTGTAACGCGTCTGAACGTGCTGTATCACGAATCGCAGGGCGGCTATACCTCCGGCTGGGGCACGGGCAGCACGGCATGGACGAACGGCAATTTGCTCGTTTACACAGGTCTGTTCCAGAGTGCGATCAGTTACCGCGAGCTGGAATTTGACTTCGGCATCATTCCCTACCCGAAGTACGATGACATGCAGGATCGTTACTACACGATGAGCGACGGTGCGCACAGCGGCATGATGGTTCCGGTAACGGTACCGAATGTGGAAGATGTCAGCATTATTGTTGAGGCGCTGAACGCGGAGACGTACAAGCAGGTTGTACCGGCGTACTATGAAACTTCACTGAAGACGAAGGCGGCACGCGACATCGAATCCTCGGAAATGTTCGACCTTCTGATGGAAAGCCGTGTATTTGACTTCGGCTACATGTACAACGACGCACTGGGCGGCCTGGCGTTCACGATTCAGGAAATGGTTTCGGCGAACTCCTCCAACACGGAATCTGCCTATGCGGCGAAGATCAAGGGAGCCGAGAAGAAGTTCGGCAAGATTATCGAGGATTATCTTGCGCTTGATACGGCGAATCCGTGAGGGATTTAAAATTTTCCGAAATTTTATAAGGAAGAAAAAAGCTCCCGCAGGAGCTTTTTTCAAATTTAATGCCACTGCGCGTGGCGGCGCAAGAGAGGACCGGTCGCGGTCCTCTCTTGACTCTCCACGACCAGAGGAAGTATCCTCTGGACACCTCTCGCTTCTGAAGCTGAATAGTTGAGACAACTATCGACACGCACATACGGTGTAAGGGTTGCGCAGATATAGGCTAACCGCGGAAAAAGTCCAACTTCCGGCTACAAAATTTACTTAAACTTCAGCCCCTCGCGGTTAGCGCATAATCCGAGGGGAAGAGTCCAGAGGAGGGGAACCTTCCCCTCCTTTGGCGCGGGTGATTCACAAGAGGTCCCGCGCGAGGACTGGAGGTTCACTCCGTGAACCTCCTTTGTGCAGCCGTGCCGCGCAGGACAAAGAGTCAGTCTGCACTTGCAGACATTCAACAGTTCCCCGTCCCGCACAGGGACATAAAAATTGAAAAAAGCACCGTCAGGTGCTTTTTTCTTCCTTTCGAGACACAAAGTGTCTCGTCCGAAGTATTCTTAGTGAATAATGGTCGGATGACCGTGGTATGCCGGAAGAGCGTGCGGACGTACGATTTCGCCGCCGTTTTCGTAGGAGTCGATCGCTGCAAAGATGTATTCCATCGTAGCGAGAGCGTCGCGGCCGGATGCACGGAGGTGTTCCAGCGGAACCTTGTTTACAAGGTCTTCGTAGAACGCGTGGATACGGATCGGGAAGGTTGCGCCGAAATCGGTGATACCGGTGTTGGTAACTTCCGGTTCCTGACCGTTCTTCCAGTAGGTGAGCTTTTCTACACAGTTTTCAATGCAGAACGTGCCGTGGGTACCTGCAAGTTCGAAGGACCACCAGCCGCCGAGACCGAACATTGCGTCGCCTCTCTGGGAAAGGAGGTAGCCTACGCAGCCGTTCTGGAACTTCATATGTACGGACTGGATGGAGAGCATCAGGTCTTCGGACTGACGGCGTGCACCGGGCTTGTCCATGAACGCCTGGATGTGGGTAACGTCGCCGCAGAAGTGACGCATTACGGAGAAGGGATGGGTGAGGAATGCCTTCGCGTGGGAGTAGGGCATCTGCCACCTGGAGTTGCGGTCAACGGGATTTACGTTGACGGTGCTGCCGTTGAAGCCAACTTTGGTCATTGCGTAAACCTGTTCGCCGACGCCGCCGTTCTTGATGAGTTCGTCTGCCTTGAATGCGGGTTCGGAGAAGTAGTGGTTCAGGTCGCAGCCGAGGTACAGACCCTTCTTTGCCGCATAGTCAACCATGAAGCGAGCTTCTTCGATGTTGTTGGAGATCGGCTTTTCAACGAGAACATGACGGCCTGCGTCGAGAGCTTCGATCGTGGGATCGTAGTGCCAGGAGCCGTTTTCGAAACCGGAAGTGGTAACGTGTACAACTTCGATTTCCGGATGTGCGATCAGCATTTCCTTGAGGGAGTAGTATGCCGGTACGCCGAACTTTTCTGCAGCAGCATCAGCCTTCGCAGGAATCAGGTCGCAGACAGCGATCAGTTCTGCAAGCGGGTCGTTCTTGATGCAGTTTGCGTGAGTATGGCCGATGCCGCCCATACCAACCACAGCAGCCTTAAAGATTTTTTCCATGGTATATCCTTTCTAAAGGGGATATTTCCGGGGAAACTTTTTTCTGAAAAGTTTTCCCCGGACCCCTTTCAAAAAATTTTAATCTGAGTAAAGGATTGGGGTTGTGCGGGAGTTATTGTCGGGCTGAAATTGTTTTTTCAGCACACGATGGGGTCAGGTCAGATTTTCTGAATGACAAGGTCGTTGTCGCTTGCGAACTGCTTTGCTTTCTCGAGGAACATACGGAATTCTTCCTTGTCCTCGTCGTATTCGCCGATCACGATGGGCGCGTCGATACCCATGATACCGTGAGTGCGGATTTCAAGATAGCGTTCCTGCTTCTTGATGAGACCGAAGAAGGACTTCTTTTCACGGGTGCCGAGGCAGATGGCGTCGAGGTCGCCGAGACGGATCACGTATTTACGGGTCGCGGTTCCGTACGGTCCTTCGTACTCGATGGTCTTTGCTGCAAATAACATTTTAGGCATAATATATCCTCCGTTTAATAATAGTTCGTAGTCATAAAAGGAAAATCTTCACCCTTCCGCAAAACTTCGTTTCTGTAACAGATTGAAGTTTTGTGGAAAGGGCCCGGGAAAACCTTTTTTTAAAAAGGTTTTCCCGGAAGACTCCCCTTTCTCAGTCATTTCTTCCGGTGGTGTTTTTGCGGTAGGCGGCAGGGGGGAGACCGACGGCCTGCTTGAAGACGCGGGAGAACAGGCTGATGTCGGAAAATCCGGTCTGCTGTGCCACCTCCGCAACGGGGGTATCAGTCGTACAGAGCAGTTCCATGGCGCGCGCGATCCGGAAGCGGCGGACGTATTCGGCGGGGCTCATGCCCAGTGCCTGCTTGAATTTGCGTGCCATGTAATCGGGGGAGAGCCCTGTGATATCGGCAAGTTCGGACGTCGTGATCGGACGTGCGTAGTTGTCGTTCACGTAGCTCAGAATTTTGTATATGTAGCCGTAATAGTCGTTTGAGGACTGCGAACGGCGTTCCCACTGGGTTTCGTACATGCGGGAGTAGCGGATCAGAAACGACATCAGGTGCGCGCGGGTCAGCGACTGCCAGCCCGTCCGCTGCGCGATACGTTCCGACTTGATTTTTTCCAGTGCGGATTCCACACTGTGCCGTTCGTTCATGCCGACGTGGAGCAGGCGCGCGCCAATGTTTTCCTCGTCGCCGCCGCAGAACATGACGTCCAGCCCCGGCAGCTTTGCAAGCTCGCCGAGTTCCGAACCCAGTTCGTCCGCGGTGAAGATCAGATTGTACAGCTTCGTACGGTAGGCGTTGATGTACGAATGCTCCTCTCCGGGACGCACGAAAAACAGGTCCCCGGTCACGAGCATGTTCACCCGTCCGACGGAGGAGTGAAGCGTGAATCCGTCCACAATGTACACAAGCTCATAGAACTCGTGCGTGTGGGATACGATCCGTCCGTCGTGCTCCGCTTCATGAATCAAAATTTCCGGTCGTTCGCTGAAAAACGTACTTTTTTGAATTAACTCTGGCATGATGGTTTTATAAAATATGGTTTTGCGGGGAGAAACTTTTTGGAAAAAGTTTCT
>JAFQFS010000028.1 GCA_017398585.1 Clostridia bacterium | reverse complement strand
TAACCTCAGTAGGAAAGTTTTGATCGACCTTTTTCAAAAGGTCGCAGGGGTTCGTGGACGGAGTCCCTGAGTAGAATCGCTTAGAAATCGCCGAGATCATCGAGGTCGTCGCCGAAGTCGAAACCGCCCTGATCCGCTGCGAAGAGTTCGTCGTCGTCGGGTTCACCGTCGAAGGTTTCTTCGGTGAAGGACTTGTAGAGTTCGTCGGTTTCAACGGATTCGCCGATATCTTCTTCGGAGACTTCATCGCTGCCGTCGGATACGATGTTCGGCGTTTCCAGATCATCGTCGCCGATTGCTTCAAGCGGGACTTCGTCTGCGTTTTCGTCGAGAATCTTGATGTCCAGACCGAGAGCCTGCAGTTCCTTGACGAGAACCTTGAAGGCTTCCGGAACGCCGGGCGTCGGGATGTTCTGACCCTAGACGATCGCTTCGTACGTCTTCACACGGCCGATGGTATCGTCGGACTTGACGGTGAGGATTTCCTGCAGCGTGTATGCCGCGCCGTATGCTTCAAGCGCCCATACTTCCATTTCACCGAAACGCTGACCGCCGAACTGCGCTTTACCGCCGAGAGGCTGCTGCGTGACGAGGGAGTAAGGACCGGTGGAGCGGGCGTGAATCTTGTCGTCTACGAGGTGGTGGAGCTTGAGGTAGTACATGATGCCGACGGTAACCGGGTTGTCAAACGGAACACCGGTGCGTCCGTCGTACAGAATCATTTTACCGTCAACAATCTTGAGCTTGCCTGCCTGACGGAGCTGTTCGAGGTAATCTGCATTTTCGCGTTCTTCATCCGTGATCGGACGCAGGTCGCGCATACCGGTGCGTTCGTCGATGATTTCCTCGAAAATGTTCTTGCCGGCTACGTTTTCGTTCGGCATGACATCGCGGTCCATGCCGGCGAGCTTCATGCATTCGGAAATATCCGCTTCGCTTGCACCGTCGAATACGGGCGTCATGATCTTCCAGCCGAGCTTCTTCGCTGCGATGCCGAGGTGTACTTCGAGCACCTGACCGATGTTCATTCGGGAAGGAACGCCGAGCGGGTTGAGCACGATGTCAAGCGGTGTGCCATCCGGGAGGAACGGCATATCTTCCGGTGGGAGGATGCGGGATACGACACCCTTGTTGCCGTGACGGCCTGCCATTTTGTCGCCGACGGAGATTTTTCTCTTCTGTGCGATGTATACGCGGACGACTTTGTTGACTCCGGGCGGGAGTTCGTCGCCGGCTTCACGGGAGAAGATCTTGACGTCAACAACCGTACCGTTTTCGCCGTGGGGAACACGGAGGGAGGTGTCGCGGACTTCGCGTGCCTTTTCACCGAAGATGGCGCGGAGCAGTCTTTCTTCCGCAGTCAGTTCGGTTTCGCCCTTCGGGGTAACTTTACCGACGAGGATATCGCCGGCGCGTACTTCGGTACCCTTCTTGATGATGCCTTCGGGGGTGAGATCCTTGAGCGCATCGTCGCCCACGTTCGGAATTTCACGGGTGATTTCTTCCGGGCCGAGCTTGGTGTCGCGCGCTTCGTGGGAATATTCTTCGATGTGGATGGAGGTGTAAATGTCGTCGCGTACGAGGCGTTCGTTCAGGAGAACCGCGTCTTCGTAGTTGTAGCCTTCCCATGTCATGAAGCCGATGAGGGCATTCTTGCCGAGCGCGATTTCTCCGTCGCTGGTGGAAGGACCGTCTGCGATGATCTGACCGGCTTGTACACGTTCGCCCTGGCTGATGATGGGGCGCTGGTTTACGCAGGTGCCCTGGTTCGATCTCTTGAACTTGATGAGGTGGTAGGTGTCCTTGTGTCCGTCGTCGCAGTGGATGACGATTTCATCCGCCGTAACGCTTTCCGCCCAGCCGCTGTTTTCAGCAACAACGACAACGCCGGAGTCGATGGCAGCTTTGTATTCCATACCGGTGCCGACGATGGGAGAGTCGGTCATGAGAAGCGGAACAGCCTGCTTCTGCATGTTGGAACCCATGAGTGCACGGGAGTTGTCATCGTTTTCAAGGAACGGGATGCATGCGGTCGCAACGGATACAACCATCTTCGGCGATACGTCCATGTAGGAAACAACGGACGGATCGACTTCCATGATTTCCCCGCGGTCACGGGCAGTAACTTTCTTGTTCTTGAAGCACATATTTTCATCGAGCGGCTCGTTTGCCTGTACGGTGATGTATGCGTCTTCGATATCCGCGGTCATGTATTCGATTTCGTTGGTGACGCGGTGACGGACGGTACCGTCTTCCAGCGTTTCGTGAACGACCTTGCGGAAGGGAGCTTCAATGAAGCCGTAGGGGGAAATCTTTGCGTAGGTGGAAAGGTAGGAAATCAGACCGATGTTCGGACCTTCAGGCGTTTCGATCGGGCACATTCTGCCGTAATGCGTATAGTGAACGTCACGGACTTCAAAGGATGCACGGTCTCTGGACAAACCGCCGGGGCCGAGTGCGGAGAGACGTCTCTTGTGCGTCAGCTCTGCAAGCGGGTTGTTCTGGTCCATGAACTGGGAGAGCGGGGAGCTGCCGAAGAACTCACGGATAGCGGTAACAACGGGGCGGATGTTGATGAGCGTCTGGGGAGAGAGGGACTCGCTGTCCTGAATGTTCATTCTTTCCTTGACAATCTTGTCCATTCTTGCCAGACCGATGCGGAGCTGATTCTGGAGCAGCTCACCGACAGAACGGAGACGGCGGTTTCCCAGATGGTCGATATCGTCTATGGTACCGATTTCATGAGCAAGGCAGATGAGATAG
>JAFQFS010000027.1 GCA_017398585.1 Clostridia bacterium | reverse complement strand
GAGGACGGCGACAGCCAAGCCGAGCGGGTAATCTCTTAACGTAGAGGGATTTCTAACGATTGCACTATATCAAGGTTAGCCTAAATGGCGTGGGAAGTCAGGGTCTCGGTGGTCCCTGACTTCCGTCTCCACCCTTTCTTAGGATTTGGATTGCACACATTTTGTCAGCTGGGACAGACTAAATGGCTATGCACAGACCCCTCCAAAATTCCCCTAAAAACCCCATCATATCAACTGCAAAAACCGGCTACCGCAGTATAAAGTTCTTTGCGCAGCTTTCTTTCAAGAAAGCGCGTTCCCCCTTAACCAGCAATTTGCATTCTCTGTATTTTGTACTCTGTCCCCTCACCCGTCCACTTCGAAGGAGTTCCAGCCGGAGCTGAGGTAGTCTCCGTCCGTCGGGTAGACGGTGCGCAGGATGGCGGCTGCTTCGGTGATCGGAGCCCACGTATACGGCGCCTTTGCGTGCCATGTATAGTCTGCAACAGTGAGAAACTTCGGCAGGAATGCAGGCAGGTGATGCCATGTGGTCAGCATGACGCCGTGTGCGGAGAGAAGGCGCGCGTCTTCACAGAGAGTACGGACATTCTGCATGTTGTCCCACGGGCAGAGGACCGTGTCGAAGCCCATCGTCCGGAAATACGACGCGGTCGGATTGACATGTCCGCCTTCACCGGTGCTGCGGTATTCGTACTGCCAGTCGGCGATGATCACGCGGCGGTCGATGAGATCGAGCGCTCCGTCCGTGTTGTGGGACTGTCCGTTCGCCACCACGGCATCGGGGATTTCTCCCGCGAAATCCGAATTCCGGATCAGCTCGTCGTGCCAGATGATCGGACGGCGGCCGTGTTTCGCGAGATCGTCCGTAAGACGGTTGATGTATTCCGCCAGCAGTTCCGCGGGAACGCGCCTGCGGCAGATATCGCAGGTCGCAAACGAATACGCCTCATCAAAACCGAGGTGGAAGTAAGAACCCTCTCCGCAGAGGTCGAACAGCTCAGCGCGCATGTCTGCGAGAAGTTTGTAGGTATCCGGATTCGACAAACACCATGTCCAGCCGTCCGGCTCGAACAGCTTCGCACGGCGCGGATTGGCATTCAGGATGGTGTGGCGGCCGTAGCAGCTTCTCGACTGGGGAGCATGCCCGAAATGGTTAATCATCGGAATGACTTCCATACCGTAGCTGCGCGCAAGATCGACGAGCGTGCGGATCTCCGCCTTGGAGAACGAGCGTTCCTTCCATGCAAGTTCCGGAATAGACTCGTAGCGGAGCGTTCCCCAGAATTCGAGAACGATGTGCGTGAACTTCATCAGCCCTGCCATATGGATCGCCTTTTCGATGGTGGACAGCGCACTGTCCGGGAAGATACAGAAATGGATGCTGCGGAAGCCGAGCGACGGCTTGTCCGTGATCTGTACTCCGGTGATGTAGAATTCTTCCCTGCCTTCATCAAGGCAGACCGGACAGATGAGCTGAACAAGGGTCGTGAAGCCGTCCATGAGCGCCTTTGTGCTAACGGCATTCAGCAGGACACCGCGTCCGTCCGACCGGATCTCATAATGTTCGGGTGTATTGCCGGGCACCGGCGGTTCACCGATGTACAGGCTGCAGGAATGTCCCGCGCCGGTGATCGGACGCACATCCAGTACAGATGCGGTTTTAGAGAAGCAGTTCCAGAGGTACTTCATCCGCCCGATCATACCCGCCGATGCGTCGGGAACGCTGAGATATGCCGTCACGCGGCTGCCGAACGTGTAGCGGACCTCCTCCGTTTCACGGATGAACTCCGGTCTGGGGTATAGGTTTGTCAGATACATACTATGTCACCTCTTTATTTTCGGATTGCCCGAATGGTTGTTTTCAGCTGATTTATCGTTTGACTCCATCTTCCGTCACGCCGTGTCAGTTCGATCTCCGCCGCCTCCGCAATGGCTTCCGCCGTTTCGGAGATCGTCATTCCGTCATTCACGATCCGGTTTTCGAAAACCGGATCCTCGAATGCTTCGTAACAGCGTCCGATCTGCTGCCACGCCCACGAATTCTTGAATTCCCCGCGGGAAGCGAGCCGTTTTTTCACGGTCTCTGTCGACGGATACAGCAGAAAATGCCGGAGATCCGCGCCGTTTTCGCGAACGGCGGTGATGATCTCGCGGTAATACTGCGTACTTACAAGGGTCATCGGTACGAGGATCGTTCCTCTGTAATTCGCAGCCAGATGAAGCAGCATGTCACGGTTGACGCTGCGCCAGAGTGGTTCGTCCTGAAAATTGTCCTTCTGCAGGGACTTCGGTTCGTTCGCACGGATCCAAAATCCGACGTTTTCGGGATCATATACGAATGAACCGGGGATCCGCCGGTGCAGTTCCTCCGCTGTCTGTGTTTTTCCGGAACCGAAGGTACCGTTGATCCAGAGAATCATGGGATGTCCTTTCCCGGGGGAAACCTTTTTAAGGAAAAGGTTTCCCCCGAACCCCTTTCCAAAACCTTTTTATACGGAATTAATAACAGATATTATCCGCGAATTCCTCGAGAACGCCGAAATCCCAGAGCATGCGTCCGATGACGTACTTGTTACGGATGTCCTTCGCCATGAGAAACGCTTCGCGGAGTTCGTGTTCGGTGAGTCCGAATTCCGTTCCGGACACGGGATGTCCGATGGATTCAAAGAACCCGCGCAGCTTGGCGGAAGACGGAAGCTCACCCGCAATGCGGAGGATCCCGTCCCAGTTTGCGAGAATTTTTTCAAGACGCGCGGCGTGCTTTGCCTTGTCGTATTTCTTTTCTTTGAGTTCTCCGGCAATCATGGCTTCCGCACCGTGACCGAGCTGTTCCCGGAGGTGACCGAACCATGCGTCAGGGGAGAACGCTTCCACGTACGCAAGCGCCTTATTACGGTCGGGCGTAAGCCGCATCAGCTTTTCGTATGCCTGTACGGTCAGCAGGGTCGCCATGCCGCACTGGATGCCGTGGAGGTCGGCAGGTGTGCCGAATTCAAGCGCACGCATATCGATAATATGGGAGATGTAGTGTTCCATACCGGATGCCGGGCGGGAAATGCCCGCGTAATTCATCGCGAGTCCGGACATGACCAGCCCTTCGGTCAGACGGCAGACCGCTTCGTGATCGCCGTTTACCGCGTCCTTCGCGACGTTCACGCAGACATCAAGGGATGCGCGGACGATCTGCGCGACGGTCGGACAGTAATACTCGCCGAGCAGGAGCGCGGCGATCTGCCATTCGACGATACTGACGTATTTCGCAATCATGTCGCCGATGCCGGAGCGGATCATATGAGTCGGAGCGTTCGCGAGGATCTCTGCGTCGCCGATAACCACATCGGGGCATTTGGAATTGAGCGAGACCTTCAGTCCGCCGCGTTCCATCGAAGAGGAACCGGACGCAAAGCCGTCCATGGACGGAGCGGTTGCGACATAAATGTCGGTCACCTTCTTCGCCGCCGCGAGAATCTTGCAGGTGTCGTTGATAACGCCGCCGCCGACCGCGACGACAATATCGCATTTCTCATCGCAGTACATGAGCGCTTCGCCGACGATCTTTTCGTCCGGCGCGGGATGGATGCGTTCAATGATATGGATGGTATAGGGGATGTTTTCGGAATCGAGCAGTTTCGTCACACGTTCCCCCGCCGCCGCATAGGTGAGGGTGTCACAGAGGAGGAAGGGATGAGTGCCGCCGTATTTACGGATCATTTCAGGCAGACGGAACAGTGCGTTTTCGCCGATCACACAGTCCTTCAGCAGACCGAAATGACGCTTCCCGCATTCACATTCGAAGCCGTCGTTTGCCATGAGCCAGTCGATGGAATAGTTCATATCCGTTCTCCTTATTTTGTCATTTCACGAAGTTTTACGATATTCGCTGGAATGTCCGCACCATTCCAGAACACGCTGGATGTGCCGGCAACGTAGATGTTCGCTCCCGCCTCGTACATTTTCTTTGCGTTTTCGAAGCTGACATTGCCGTCGACTTCAATTTCAATCTTGCTGTAACCGCGTTCGTCGAGGTAACGGCGGCAGTCTGTAATCTTTTTCAGCGTCTGCGGAATGAGTTTCTGTCCCGCAAAGCCGGGGTTGACCGTCATGAGCAGAACCGCGTCGATGTCGTCGAGGACGTAATCAAGAACAGAAAGCGGAGTGGACGGGTTCAGCGCCGCCATTGGCTTTGCATCGTACTTCCGGATCGCGGCGAGGGCGCGCTGGAGGTGATTGGTCGCTTCGGCGTGAACCGAGACATACTCGCCCGCACGGGGCCTGAACCAGTCAATCTTCCATTCCGGTTCGGTGATCATAAGGTGGATATCGAGCGGGATATCCGTCATGGCGCGGAGGCGTTCGCAGAAGTCCGTGCCGAGGGTGTAGTTTTTCACGAACACGCCGTCCATCACGTCGATGTGCAGGTATTCGATACCCGTATCCTCAAAGGTTTTCAATAATTCCGTGAAGCCGCGGTAGTCCGCACACATCATGGAGGGGGAAATCTGTTGTTTCAGCATGGTGGTATCTCCGTATTGTGTAAGGTTCCAGAAAATTTGTACCTAAATTATAGCAGAACGACAGGTGTTTTTCAACCGGACCGGCAAAGTTTATCGTAAAATAATGAAAAACGGCTTGATAATGTCCGTGAAATTCTATATAATTGAAGTATATTAAATTCTACATAAAACTGGTGACGCAATGACTTACGAAACGAACCATCCCGACCGCCGCTATCTGGAGCTTCTCTCCCGCGACTACCCGAACATCGAAGCGGTCGCGGCGGAAATCATCAATCTCTCCGCTCTGCGCAGTCTTCCGAAGGGCACCGAATACTTCTTCAGCGATCTCCACGGCGAATACGATTCCTTCCTCCGTCTTCTCCGCAGCGCATCCGGTATGATCAAGGCCAAGATCGACCTGATCTTCGAAAAAAGCATCTCCTCGAACGACCGGAATGTGCTCGCGACGCTGATCTATTACCCCGAACGGGAAATCAAGCTGCTGGCGCAGGAAAACGAACTTGATGACGAGTGGCGGCGGATCACGATCTACCGTCTCCTGCTCGTCTGTGAAGCCGTCTCCGCAAAATACACCCGTGAGACGGTGCGCTCGAAGATGCCCGGCACCCATTTCGACTACATCCTCGATGAACTTCTGAATGTGACCGACGACATCAACCGCGACTACTACTTCGATGAGATCATCTCCTCCATTCTGGATACCGGCATCGCGGACGAATTCATCACCGCCGTGTGTTCCCTCATCCGCTCGCTGACCATCGACCGTCTTCACATCATCGGCGACATTTTCGACCGCGGTCCCCGTGCCGACAAAATCATGGACGAGCTGATGACCTTTGACCACATCGACGTGGAATGGGGCAACCACGACATTTCGTGGATGGGCGCGGCATCCGGAAACACGACGCTGATCGCGAATGTCATCCGCATCGCGCTCGGCTACAACAGCTACGACGTTCTCGAGGACGGCTACGGGCTGAACCTGCGTCCGCTGTCCGTCTTCGCTTCGGAAGTGTACGCGGATGACCCGTGCACACGTTTCTATCCGCACACGCTCGACGATGTAGTCTACGACAGCGTTGACCTGTCGCTGACGGCGAAGATGCACAAGGCGATCGCAGTGATCCAGTTCAAGCTGGAAGGACAGCTCCTGCGCCGGCACCCGGAATACGCCATGGACGACCGCCGGCTGTTCGAAAAAACCGACTTCCGCCGCGGTGTGATCGCCATTGACGGCAAAGAATACGACCTCTGCGACAAGAACTTCCCCACAGTCGATCCGGACGATCCGCTGAAGCTGACCGCGCAGGAAGCGGAACTGGTGCGCATCCTCGCATCATCGTTCCACCACAGCGCAAAGCTGAACTCGCATGTCAAATTTCTCTACGCACGCGGTTCCATGTACCGCTGCGAAAACGGAAATCTGCTCTATCACGGCTCGATCCCGATGAACGAAGACGGCTCGTTCCGGGAAGTCCGTCTTCCTTTCGCCGACGGCGGCGGCATCTACCACGGCAAGGAACTGCTCGACCGGATCGGCAAGGCAGTCAACCGCGCCTACTTCGGTGTCTTCGGTTCCCCCGAACAGACGGAAGCCTGCGACTTCATGTGGTACCTCTGGTGCGGTCCCGACTCCCCGCTGTACGGCAAGGACAAGATGGCGTTCTTCGAACGGACGCTCCTGCCCGACGAAAAGGCACTGAAAGCCGAACATTATACGCCCTATTATTCCGTCAACAACAGCGAGGAGGTCTGCGGACGGATCCTCGCGGAATTCGGACTTGACCCGAACCGGGGACACATCATCAACGGACACGTTCCGGTTCTCCGTGCGGACGGTCAAAGCCCCATCAAGGCGGGCGGACGCCTGTTTGTCATCGACGGCGGCATCTCGAAGGCATATCAGATCAAGACGGGCATCGCGGGCTACACGCTCATCTACGACTCACACAGTCTGCGTCTCGCGGAACACCGTCCGTACAACGGCATGGATGCAAACATCACACCGAAGGTGAGCGTCGTCGAAAAGATGGACCGACGCGTGAATGTGGCGGATACGGACTACGGCGCGGAACTCGTCCTGCGGATTGCGGAACTGCGCAGTCTGCTTGCGGCGTACCGCGACGGCACGATCCTGGAGAAATAACAAAGTGTCAGGAGGTTACCCATGCTTGACAACACATTTTTTAAATTAACACACGACAGAAAACTGACTGTCGGCTACTTCGGCGGCTCAATCACGGAAGGTGCAGGTGCCTCGGATGCATCGAAAACATCGTGGCGTGCACGTGTTACGGACTGGTTCCGGACAAATTATCCGGATGCGGATGTCACCGAAATCCAGGCGGCGATCGGCGGGACAGGATCGGATCTCGGCATGTACCGCTGTGACATCGATCTGCTCGCGGAGGAACCGGATCTCGTGTTCATCGAATTCGCTGTGAACGACAGCTGGATGGCGTACGATGCGATTCTTTTGCAGACGGAATCGATCTACCGGAAGATCCGGAAGCACAATCCGTACACAGACATCGTGTGCATCATCACGACAACGCAGACGATCACGTCCGGACTCGAAAAGGGCGGCGAATTCACCGCGCGTTCGGCGCATTCGGTCATCGCACACCGCTACGGTGCGCCGATCGTCGACGTCGGGAACCTGCTGCACTTTGAAGTGCTGAAGACGGGCGGCGATTTTCTGAAATTCACAACCGACACTGTCCATCCGAACGACCAGGGTTACGCGATCTATACGAACTGCATCACATCCTTCCTGAAACAGTGGGCGGACGGTGCGGACGATACGTATGCCTCACACACGATGCCCTCTCCGGTCTGCGGAAAGGTGTACGAAAACGCCTGCATGACCGAATGTACGGCGGCGGATTCCTACACGGCGGACGGCTTCACGTTCGTCGGAAAATCCCTCTGCGGACGCTATCCGTCTTATATCGAAGCATCCGTTCCCGGCAGTACCTTCTCGTTTACGTTCACCGGTGAAAACTGCGGATTCTACTGGATGCTCGCGAAGGATTCCGGCGACGCGCTGGTCTCCGTGGACGGCGGTGAGGAACTGTCCCTCCGCAGCTGGGACCACTACTGCAAATCGTTCAACCGTGCGGGTCCGGCATTCTTTGCGAAAGGACTGCCGTACGGTGTACATAACGTGACCGTACGACCCGCAGATACCAAAGCAGACGAGTCGGAAGGTACTGTCCTCCGTATCGGTGCATTGCTGATATCGTAACGGAGGAACTCCATGAAACAGGAAAAATCCTGCGGCGCGGTCGTCTTCACCCGCGTCGGACCGGAGATCCGGTATGTCCTTGCACAATCCCGCAGCGGACATTACGGCTTTCCGAAAGGACACGTGGAGTCCGGTGAAACGGAGGAGGAAACAGCACTCCGCGAAATTTTTGAAGAAGTCGGGCTGCGTCCAGTTCTTCTCGACGGTTTCCGTGAAGTAAGTGAATACGAAATCCCCTCTCCCGGCATACGGAAACAGGTCGTGTTCTTCCTCGGATTCTACGGATCACAGGAAATCACCGCGCAGGAATCCGAACTGCGGCAGGCTGTATCGGTTACCTATGAAGAAGCAATGATACTGCTGGAACACAAAGACAACCGCCGGATCCTTGCACTGGCAGATTCATTCCTGCAGAACAACGGAAAGGATATTGAACATGTACAATAAAGAACAACTCACGAAAATTTTCGAACGGATCGGTCTGACTTACAACGAAAATCTCCCGGCCGATTACGAAACCCTTGCAGCCGTACAGTACGGTTTCCAGAAAAACATTCCTTACGAGAATCTCGACATCATTAAAAAGATTCCCCTTTCCCTGGACTACGATAAACTCTACGAAAAGATCGTGCTGAACCGGCGCGGCGGGTACTGCTTCGAGATCAACGGCTTCCTCGGGGAAGTATACCGTTCCCTCGGTTTCGGCGTGACCGAATACATGGCGCGTTACCTCCGCGGCGAAACCGAAATTCCCGTACGACGTCACCGCGTCCTCGGCGTGGTCACGTCCAACGGCAAAAAATACATCTGCGACGCAGGCATCGGTCAGTCGGCGTTCCGTCTTCCCCTGCTGATGGAAGAAAACAGCCGCAGCGAACAGTATGGCGAAACCTATCTCGTCACCCGCGAACCCTTCTTCGGCTGGATGATCTCCGACTTCCATAAGGGTGAGTGGCGCCGCTTCTACAGCTTCACCGAAGAGGAACAGCTGAACATCGACTACATCATGCCGTCGTTCTGGTGCGAACATGCGGCGGAATCTCCGTTCACGTCCGCAGAAATGTTCTCCATCAAGACCGACGACGGACGCATCACGCTCGATTCAAACATCTTCCACATCTTCGCGGGTGACACCGTGACGGAAAAGTTCCTGACCGAAGAGGAAGTCCGCGAAGTCTACGGCAAATATTTCGGTCTTCCTTACGACGCGGAGACCGCACGGAACATCAAACGTTACACGGAGGCGGACAGAGCATGACGGATCACGCAAAACGTGCGGAGGAGCTGTTCTGCTCCGGCTGCAACTGCGCGCAGGCGATCTTCTGTGCGTACGAAGACCTGACCGGCTATTCCCATGAAGACGCGATGCGCATTTCCTCCTCGTTCGGCGGCGGACTCGGACGGCTCCGCGAAGTGTGCGGAACGATGAGCGGCGCCGCGATGGTCGCGGGCGTTCTCTGGGGCTACGACGAAACAGACAACGACAAAGCAAAAGCGGCTCATTACAGGCTCATTCAGGACATCGCCGAACGCTTCAAAGCAAAATACGGCACGATCATCTGCCGTGACCTGCTGAAAGGCATCGCAAACGACACGAATCCCGTTCCGGACGCACGTACAGCCGAATATTACAAAAAACGTCCGTGCGCACGCTTTGTCGGCGCGATGGCGGAGATTCTGGACGAAGTGATCGCGGAAAAAGAGGCGGAACGATGAACTTCGCGGGAATACAGAAGCTGACCCTGCTCGATTATCCTGACAGAACGGCGTGCACGGTCTTCACGGACGGCTGCAATCTGCTGTGTCCGTTCTGCCACAACGCGCGGCTCGTGCTTGCCGGAAAGCGGCAGGACGCTTCCCTCTCCGACGCGGAGATTCTGGCGTTTCTGAAAAAACGCGCGGGACTTCTCGACGGTATCTGCGTCTCCGGCGGGGAACCGCTGCTGCATGCACGGGATCTGCGGGAATTCCTTCCGGCCGTCCGGGAGCTTGGTTATGCCGTCAAACTCGACACAAACGGGACGCTGCCGGATGTCCTTGCGGAATTTCTGCGTGACGGACTGGTCGATTACGTCGCGATGGACGTAAAAAACGCGTTCCCGTATTATGCGGAGACGGTCGGAATCGCGGGTTTTGACGTGACGCCGGTGAAGGAAAGCATCGCCCTGCTGTTGAGAGGGGATGTTGATTACGAATTCCGGACGACGGTTGTGCGGGAATTCCACACGGTGGAACGGATCCGCGGACTGGCACAGTCGATTATGGGAGCGAAGCGGTATTTCCTGCAGGGATTCAAAGATTCCGGCGAACTGATCGGAAGCGGTCTGTCAGCCGTTCCTACGGCGGAAATGCAGGCAATGCGCAATGCGGCGGCGGAATTCTGCCCGACGGAAGTACGGGGTTAATTCAACCCGTAGTGCCAGTTGAATACTGTAGGCTGAAGCCACACTCAGGTTATCTTAGGCCTTCCTCCGGGAGGAAGGGGCGGCGAAGCCGTCGGAAGGAGAATGCGGCATGAACGATTTCAGCTCTCTGTCGAAGGCACGCGGCTGTAAGTTTTTACTTCAAAATACAAAATTTAGCGACTCAAATATACAGTACCGCATTCTCCCTCAGTCCCTACGGGACAGCTCCCTCCCGGAGGGAGCCATTTAACTGGCACTATGGTTTAATTCAATTTCAGACTACATATCTGTGAGGTTTCTATGACTCAGATTTACTTAAAAGACCACGGCATTCTGCCGGGTTCCGACTGCACGCTCGCTCTCGCCGAACTGTTCGCGGAGCATCCGTTCGACACCGAATTCATCTTCGAATCCGGCGACTATCATTTCTCTCCGAAGATCTTCCGCGACCTGCGCCTGTCGAACACCGACGTTCTCCCGCAGCGCAAGATCGGCGTAATCCTCGAAAACATGAAGAACATCCGCCTGACCGGCAGCGGCACACGTCTGATGTACGAAGGTCAGATGCAGGCGGTCACCATGCTGAACTGCGAAAACGTTGTGATGAAGGATTTTATCATCGACTGGGAAAAACCGCTCGTCTCCGAAGGGATCGTGACCGCGTTCACCGATTCCACCGTGGACGTTTACATCGATCCCATCGCGTTCCCGCATGTTGTGCGCGATCTCCGCGTGGTCTTCGACATCGGCGCGGGCGAAGAATCCCCGATGAACCAATGGGGCGTTATTCAGTTTGACGCGAACACCCGCACTGTCCGCCGTACAACCGGTGACCGGTTCCAGCTCGGCAGAATGCTCGAAGATCTGGGCGGCAATGTCTACCGTTTTGCATCGAAAAACCCGGACACCGCCGTCGGCAACATCATCGTTCTGCGACACAACGAACGTCAGCACGCCGGTATTTTCACCGAAAAGTGCAAAGACATCACCATCGAGGACGTGACCGTCCACTGCTGCGGAGGCTTAGGCTGTCTTGCGCAGTTCTGCGACACGCTGACCTACCGCCGTGTCCACTTCCTGCCGAACACCGCCGCGGGACGCCGCGTTATCAGCGGACGCGACGACGGCATGCACATCACCTGCTGCTCCGGCACCGTCACGATCACGGAATGCAGCTTCCTCGGCCTGATGGACGACCCGATCAACGTCCACAGCTGCTGCGTGACCGGGGTGGAATGGCTCGACGACCGCACCCTCCGCTGCCGCTACATGCACCCGCAGGCGTGCGCGTTCCATTACTGGGCGGAAGCGGGTGACGAATTGGTCTTCATCGACCGCAGGCCGATGACGCCGGTCGCTCACGCGGTCACCGCGGAATATGTGCTCGAATCAAACGAGCTGTTCCTGCTGAAGTTCACCGAACCCGTGGACGAAGCGATCCGTTCCCGCAATCCGGAAAGACTTTCCGTCGACAATCTGACCCACACGGCGGCGTTCGTCTGCACCAGGAACCGCTTCGGCAGCTGCCGTGCGCGCGGTGTGCTTGTATCCACGCCGAAGCCGGTACGCATCCAGGACAACCTGTTCCAGTCTTCCGGTTCCGCAATCCTCGTTGCCGGCGACTCGAACTACTGGTATGAATCCGGCGAATGCCACGACGTTGACATCAGCGGAAACACATTCACGGATGCCTGCCTGTCGTCGATGTACCAGTTCTGCGAAGGCATCATCAGCATCTGCCCCGTCGTTCCCGAACCGGATGTAAAAACCCCGTTCCACAAGAACATCCGCATCCACGACAATGTCTTTGACACGCCCGACACGCCTGTACTCTACGGCTTCTCGACCGACGGTCTCTCCTTCACGAACAACCGCATCTACCGCAGCACCTGCGCGGAAAAGTGGCATCCCGGCACCGCTCTCATCAAGCTGGCATACTGCCGCAACGTCGTCTGCCGTGACAACCTCCGGGTCGGTCTGTTCTCCATCGGTCTCCTCGCCGAAACAGGCTGCGAAATGGTCTGTGCTGACTGACACTGTTCACATTTTATTTACAATTTATGTTGAAGTTTCAACATACTTCCCCTGTGGGTTTGAGTATAATAAAGACACAAACAAAACAACAACTCTTCAAGGAGATTTCAATATGACGATCACTAATGACATCCGCTACGTTGGCGTAAACGACCACTCCGTTGACCTGTTCGAAGGACAGTACGTTGTTCCGAACGGCATGGCATATAATTCCTACGTCATCCTCGACGAAAAAACCGCTGTTATGGACACCGTTGATGCGCGATTCACACACGAATGGCTCGACAACATCCAGAACACGCTCTGCGGCAAGGCTCCCGACTATCTCATCATCCAGCACATGGAACCCGACCACTCCGCAAACATCGCGAACTTCATGAAGGTTTATGAAACCACGACGATCGTTTCGAGCGACAAGGCATTCCGTATGATGGATCAGTTCTTCGGAACCTCCTACGAAGACCGCCGCATCGTGGTCGGCGAAGGCGATACGCTCTCCCTCGGCCGTCACAACCTGACCTTTGTGACTGCACCGATGGTACACTGGCCGGAAGTTATCGTGACCTACGATTCCACCGACAAGGTTCTCTTCTCCGCAGACGGCTTCGGCAAGTTCGGTGCGCTCGACATTAACGAACCGTGGGCGGACGAAGCAAGACGCTACTACATCGGCATCGTCGGCAAGTACGGTCCGCAGGTACAGGCTCTGCTGAAGAAGGCAGGCGGTCTGGACATCTCGATCATCTGCCCGCTGCACGGTCCTGTTCTGAGCGAAAACCTCGGATATTACCTGAACCTCTACAACACCTGGTCTTCCTACACCGTCGAGAGCGAAGGCATCGTGATCGCGTACACATCCATCTACGGCAACACGAAGAAAGCGGTACAGGCATTCGCGGAAAAGCTGAAGTCCCGCGGCTGCCCGAAGGTTGTGGTACACGACCTCGCGCGCTGCGACATGGCGGAAGCGGTTGCGGATGCATTCCGCTACAGCAAGCTCGTTCTCGCAACGACGACCTACAACGCGGAGATCTTCCCGTTCATGCGTGAGTATATCGATCACCTGACCGAACGCAATTTCCAGAACCGCACCGTTGCGCTGATCGAAAACGGTTCCTGGGCACCCGTTGCTGCAAAGGTAATGCGTAAGAAGCTCGATAATTCCAAGAAGATTACCTTCACCGACACGACCGTAACCATCAAGTCCGCACTGAACGAACAGAGCGCAGCACAGCTCGAAGCTCTCGCAGACGAGCTCTGCCGTGACTACATCGCGCAGGACAGCGAAACCGCGGACAAGAACGACCTGACCGCACTGTTCAACATCGGCTACGGTCTGTACGTCATCACCTCCAACGATGGCAAGAAGGACAACGGTCTGATCGTGAATACGGTATCTCAGGTGACGAACACCCCGAACCGTATCGCGGTAACGATCAACAAGGAAAACTACTCCCACCACGTCATCAAACAGAGCGGCATCATGAACATCAACTGCCTCTCCACCGACGCACCGTTCGCGGTATTCGAAGCGTTCGGCTTCCGCAGCGGCAGAAACACCGACAAGTTCGCGGACTGTGAACCGCTCCGCTCCGACAACGGACTGGTCTTCCTCCCCCGCTACATCAACTCCTTCATGTCCCTGAAGGTGGAACAGTACATCGACCTCGACACCCACGGCATGTTCATCTGCACAGTGACCGAAGCCCGCGTGATCTCGAACGTCGAAACCATGACCTACACCTACTACCAGAACAACGTCAAGCCGAAGCCGGAAACCGACGGCAAGAAAGGCTTCGTCTGCAAAGTCTGCGGCTACATCCATGAAGGCGACGAACTCCCCGATGATTTCATCTGCCCCCTCTGCAAGCACGGCGCAGCCGACTTCGAACCTATTCAGTAAAAAATGGAGTTTTCCGGGAGGAACTTTTTCGAGAAAAAGTTCCTCCCGGACCCTCTTCAAAAAGCTTCAATCTATGAATAAAATACAAGGTACAGTGCGGATCCGAAGTAAATGGATTTTACCTGTACCTTGTTTTTTGTCTGAAAGTTTTTGAAGGCGGGGTTCGGGGAGGAAACTTTTTTCAAAAAGTTTCCTCCCCGATTAATTCTTTTTTTCTGCCGGTACGGTCGGTCATCTGCTGTCCGATGAACTGTCCGCGGATGTTGGCTTCGATCATGACCCAGCCGGAAGGTGTTGCGGCGATGTCCCAGCCGATGCAGCGGCTTCGCGGGTGGATGTTCGCAAGTTTTTTGGCGAGGGTGACGGCATCGCTCCACATGGGGAGGGTGATGTCCGCGAATTTTATGCGGGAATCGGGGTGGGCAGTGTACCAGCGGCCGGTTTCGTCCCGTCCGGAACGGGCAAGCTGTCCGGTTTCCGCATCAACAGGGACGATGATGCCTCCGGCACCGCCGTTGTCGACATCGCTGCCGTACCGTCCGACACGCAGGAACGGCCGGAACAAACGGACACGGTCGTCTTCGAGGACAGTGACGATGCGGACGGTATTGAGTGACGTCGGATTCAGCCGTTCCGTCACAGGGTGAGGTCGGACGAGTTCCTCGCAGATGTGGTGTCCGGATTTCAGCAGTTTCCGGAAAAGAGTTTCCGGATCCTGTGCGGATGTGTCGGTAATCCTCACGCCGTACCCGCAGGACTTGTCCGTCGGCTTCACAATGAATTTCGGATGCCGTGCGGCAAAATCAAGGAAGCCGTCACGGTCACTTGAGAAACGCACCGGACAAACTTCCCTTTGATAAAACTCACGAAAAACCTGATACACACGATATTTATCGTGAAACAGCGGAAGGTCACGGCGGTCGTTGTACTTCCGGTAAATTTCATACCGGTTCAACTCCGTGATAAAGGATGAAACATACTCCTCCTCCCGTCCGGCACATCCGAACAGGCAGAATTCCTCGTAAAACATCCCGTACTTCCACAGCGCATGCCGCATCGCACGCACATCCGCCGCACACCCGAACCGCACCGCTTCCTTCTCCGGCGAGTGCGTCAGGAAATAATGTAATTTTCTCAGCATAAATCTGCACAAACAAAAAATCCCCCTTCCAGATTGAAAGTTTTTGGAAAGGGGTTCGGGGAAAACCTTTTTCCAAAAAGGTTTTCCCCGATAAACATTACTTCTTCAGAGCAACAGCGGCCTTTGCCTTTTCGGCGATGGAGGCACCGTCGAGGTGGTAGTAGGAAACGAGTTCCTTTGCGGGACCGCTTCTGCCGAATTCGTCGTTGATGCCGACGCGGAGAACCGGAACGGGGCACTTTTCTGCGAGACATTCGGTAACGGCACTGCCGAGACCGCCGATGATGGTGTGTTCTTCGCAGGTTACGATCGCGCCGCAAGCCTTTGCTTCTGCGATAACGAGTTCTTCGTCGAGAGGCTTGATGGTGGAGATGTTGATCACGGATGCGGAGATGCCTTCTGCAGCGAGGATATCGCGTGCGAGGAGAGCCTGTTCAACTTCGATACCGGTTGCGATGAGGGCAACGTCGGTACCTTCCGCCATCTTCACGCCCTTGCCGATTTCAAACTTGTAGTCGTCATCGAAGAGGGTCGGAACAGCCATTCTGCCGAAACGGAGGTATACAGGACCTACGTATTCGATCGCTGCCTTGACAGCGAGTCTTGCTTCGGTCGCGTCTGCGGGGTTGAGGATAACCATACCCGGGATGGAGCGCATGAGAGCGATGTCTTCGTTGCACTGGTGGGTCGCACCGTCTTCGCCTACGGTAATGCCGGCGTGGGTTGCACCGATCTTGACGTTGTTGTGCGGGTAGCCGATGGAGTTGCGGATCTGTTCGAAGCTGCGTCCTGCAGCGAACATAGCGAAGGAAGATGCAAACGGGATCTTGCCGCAGAGGGACATACCGGTCGCAACGCCGATCATGTTGTTTTCCGCGATACCGCAGTCAAAGAAACGATCCGGGAATGCCTTCTTGAACGTACCGGTCTTGGTAGCAGCAGCAAGGTCAGCGTCGAGAACTACGAGATTTTCATATTCTGCGCCGAACTCGGCAAGAGCCTTACCGTACGCTTCACGTGTTGCAATTTTATCTGCCATTTTAACTATTGTCCTTTCAAATTACTGGATCTGCGATCCTGTCCTTATCTTTCGCCGAGGTCAGCCATAGCAACTTCGTACTGTTCCGCGTTCGGAGCAGCGCCGTGCCATGCTACGTTGTTTTCCATGAAGGAAACGCCCTTACCCTTGGTGCTGTGGGAGATGATAACGGTGGGCTTGTCGGTGCATTCACGTGCAGCCTTGTAAGCTGCTTCAATGGAATCGAAGTCGTGTGCGTCGCATTCCACTACGTTCCATCCGAACGCTTCGAACTTCTTGTCGTAAGGAGTGGGGTTCATGACTTCCGCGATGGGACCGTCGATCTGGAGACCGTTGAAGTCGATGAGCCATACGAGGTTGGAGAGCTTCATGTTGCCTGCGAACATAGCAGCTTCCCATACCTGACCTTCCTGGGTTTCGCCGTCGCCGAGGATCGCGTAGATTCTCTGCGCCTTGCCGTCGAGCTTGGATGCGAGAGCCATGCCGCAGGAAACGGATGTGCCCTGACCGAGAGAACCGGAGGACATGTCAACGCCGGGGGTGTGCTTCATATCCGGGTGACCCTGGAGGTAGCTCGATGTCTTGCGGAAGGTTTTGAGATCTTCGACCGGGAAGTAACCGCGGTGAGCAAGTGCGGAGTACAGACCGGGTGCGCAGTGACCCTTGGAAAGAACGAGACGGTCACGGTCTGCCCACTGGGGGTTTGCGGGATCAATGTTCAGTTCTTCGAAGTAGAGGTAGGTCAGAACGTCTGCGATGGAGAGGCTTCCGCCCGGATGGCCGCTGTTTGCAGAATATACAGCGTCAATGATGCCCACACGGATCTTGCGGGCGATCTCAGCAAGCTCTGTTTTTCTTTTAGTATCCATTTTATCAGCCTTTCTTTGGGGAATGCGTAGAAAATAATGTTTTCGCGGGAAACCTTTTTTCAGGAAAAAGGTTTCCCGCACCCTTCCAAAAACCTTATTCATCAAAAGAAAAAATCAAATTTTGATTTTATTTTGGAGAGAGGGCGCAGTTCCCCGATTTTTATGCAATATAATTTTAATATATCTGTGAACAAAAGTCAATCGTTATCGGGAAATTCGATGATTTTTTATGGGAGAATCTGAATCAAAATGTTCCCGCTGAAAGGAAACGGAAGTGTTTTTGACAATTCAGACAAATTATAATTGACAAACACTTATTTCCTATGTATAATGTAGGTAACGATAGAACCGTTATTATTTTATATTACATAAGGAGATGTCCAACGTCATGAAACGAACCCTTTCCATCCTGCTTCTCATTGCCTTACTCGCGACACCTCTTACCCTTGCTTCCTGCGGTGAATCGGAAACCAACGCGGATCCCGCACAGACCGATGCGGTCACCTCCGGCGAACCTGCTCCCGGCGAGGAAGAAGTCATCGTTGAGGACGAAGGACGCCCGATGCACCAGGTTCCGGACAATCTGGACTTCGAAGCGGCAGTCTTCAACATCGTCTATCCCGACTGGCAGGGCTACAAGTACTACTTCTTTGCCGATGAAACCAACGGCGACCCGATGAACGATGCCATTTTCAACCGCACGACCATTGTTGAAGAATACCTGAACATCGACATCACCCAGACCAACATCGGCGGTATTGCTGACGTTTCGCCTGCCGTACAGAAGTCCGTCACGGCGCAGGACGACGCGTATCAGCTCGCGCTGACCCACTGCATCCAGAACGTCGCGTCGATGGTCACGAGCGGCTATCTCTACAACTACGACAAGCTGAACTACGTCGACTACACTGCCGAATGGTGGAACCGCGAAATGATGGACGTGCTCCGTCTCGGCAAGAACACCTACTACGGTGTGTCCGACTACATGATCCCCTGTCCGTACGCGATCTTCTTCAACAAGAACCTGATCGAGGACTACCAGTTCGAAAACCCGTATGAACTCGTCTACAACGGCGAATGGACGATTGACAAATTCTGTGAAATGGCAACCGCCGTCACGACCGACACCAACGGCGACGGCAATTTCACCAGTGACGACATCATCGGCGTCTGTGTGGAAGAAGGTTCGAAATACATCAGCTTCATGAGCGGCGCCGATCAGTTCATGACCCAGAAAAACGAACAGGGACAGATCGAACTGGCGCTGAACACCGACCGAATGATCACAATCGTTGAAAAGCTCGGTGCGCTTGCCAACACGACCGGCGTTGTCGCGTCCGAAAATACCATTTTCATCAAGGACGGCAAACTGCTCTTCGAACTCCACACCATCGCAAACGCGGTCAACTACCGTGACACCGAAGTTGACATCGGTATTCTCCCTTACCCGAAGTTTGACGTCGAGCAGGAAAACTACATCTCCCTCGACTGGGGCGGACTCATGTGCATCCCGACCACCATCAGCAATCCCGACATGGTAGGTGCAGCCCTTGAACTCCTCGCATACGAAAGCGCGAACGAAGTCATCCCGACCTATTACGACGTCCTTCTCGAAGGCAAGCTCGCCCGCGACACCGACACCATCGCGATGCTCGACATTCTGTTCGATACGATCGCCTACGAAGTCGGCGGCAACTACTTCGGTTTTGAAAGCGGTCTCTCCGACCTGTTCTACACCACCTGCCGTCTCTGCTTCTACAACAAATCCACCGATTTCGCATCCTGGTACAAGGGAAAGGAAAAATCGTCCAACAAGCTCATCGAACGCTTCTACAAGTCCCTTGAAGAACTCGAAGCCCTCGATTAAACAAGCAATAAATCCGCACAAACCGATATTCATCCATACAGATTGAAGTTTTTTGAAGGGGTTCGGGGAAACTTTTTTGAAAAAAAGTTTCCCCGGTTTCCCCCATTTTATAAACCATGGAGGTAAACTATGGCAATTCCGATTCCCGAAAAACGTGTGGCCGAGTTTGAGAAACTCGGTTTCGGTATGTTCATTCACTGGGGGCTGTATTCCCAGCTCGGACGCGGTGAATGGGTCATGCATCAGGAACGCATCCCGGTCGACGAGTACAAGGAACTTGCGAAAACCTTTACGGCTTCGAAGTTTGATCCGTACAAGATCGCGACAACCGCGAAGGCTGCCGGCATGAAGTACATCACGCTGACAACCCGTCACCACGAGGGGTTCTCTCTCTACGACACCCGCGGACTTTCCACCTACGACGCTCCGCACTCCGCTGCGGGACGCGACCTCATCCGCGAATACGTGGACGCCTGCAACGATGTGGGCATCGTCCCGTTCTTCTACCACACCACGCTCGACTGGTACCATCCGGACTTCAATAATAACTTCAAGTCCTACTTACAGTACCTGCGCGACTCCGTGGAAGTGCTCTGCAGCGAATACGGCAAGATCGGCGGTCTGTGGTTTGACGGCAACTGGTCGAAGAAGGACGAAGACTGGGAAGAAGACGCGCTCTATGCCGTCATCCGCAAGCACCAGCCGGAAGCGATCATCGTGAACAACACCGGTCTGTCTGCACGCGGGGAACCCGGCAATCTTCAGCTTGACAGCGTAACGTTCGAACAGGGACGTCCGACGCCCATGAACCGGGAAGGCATGAGCAAGTATTTCGCGGCGGAAATGTGCCACACGCTGAACGCGCACTGGGGCTGCGGTTACGCGGACTTCAACTACAAGTCCCTCCCGCACCTCATCGAGACCCTCTGCGCATGCCGAAAGGTCGGCGCGAACTATCTGCTGAACGTCGGCCCGACCGGCGAGGGCGAAATCACGCTCCTGCAGGAAGCTCTCCTCCGCAGCATCGGCGACTGGATTAATCTCGGCGGCGGCTCCGTCTACGAAGGCAAGCCCTGCGGCGTGGTTTCCGAAGATTCCCCGAAGAACTTCGCGCTCCGCATTGACAACAAGCTCTACTTCTACGTCCACGACCTCTCCATCACCGGCGACTCCAACGTCACCGTGGCGGGCGGCGGTGCCGGCGACAAGGTCTTCACAGGTGTTCCCGGAAAGATCAAGTCCGTCAAGTGGACCGACTGTGACGGCGACCTCGCCTTCACACAGGACGGTGACAAAGTCACCATCAACTGCACCGGCTACACCTACGGCAAGAGCCTCGTCGTCCGCATAGCGGAAGCGGAAATTGAATAAATGATAAAATGGAGTTTTCCGGGGAGGAACTTTTTGAAAAAAGTTCCTCCCCG
>JAFQFS010000026.1 GCA_017398585.1 Clostridia bacterium | reverse complement strand
GGATTCCGTCGGCTGGGACAATATCTCGTATTGGGTCACGGGGAGCGCGGACGGTGAGGCGGCACAGTACATTCCCACGGTGGGCGACACCATTCATCTGACTGCAAAAATACGCGGTTTCCTGAAAAAAGACTCCGGACCGGTAGAATATATGCTGGCAAAAGTGTATCTGGACAACGGCGGCTCCTTCCTGATGAAGAACCCCCAAAATGTGCTCTGCGTTCCGGATATGATCCTCAACGGCGGCGCACTGTACAACGGATCCTCGGACAACACGGCAACCGTTTTGGACGGGCATATTTACGTGCAGGCAGAGAGCAGTTTCTATGCGGAACCGGAACGGACGGTGGAACTGCGTTCGGTTCTGGAAGATTCTCCCTCCGGAACGGCGAACCTCCATGTGAAGCAGGACCGCGGAAGCTCGAATGCCGCGTACAAAAAGTCGACGAAACCGACGCTCCTTCTGACGGCGGACAATTCCGGGTTCAGCGGCTCGTTCATCATGGAACGCTCCACGTGGCTCAAAACGACGGCAGACGGTGCGCTGGGGACGGGCGGTTTCACCATGAACGGCGAAGGACAGGTCCAGCTCGGCGGCGTGCAGTCGGTGAAGGCCGTCGCGATCGCGAACAGCGGTTCAACGGCGCTCAATACGCTGGAGATCTCGGATTCTCTGACTGCAGAGACCGTGGACATTACCGGAAAATCGACGCTCGTGAAGGGGACCGGGACGCTCACGGCAGACAGGATCAGCATTTTCCCGTCGGCGGGATACACGAAGGAAGGATCCACTGCGGACGTGACGTTCGAGAACGGTTTCTCGACCGGAGAACTCCGTCTGCGTGCGGCGAACGTCGTCGTTTCCGGCGGTGATGTCGTCATCGGTTCCGATGCCCGCGACACGTCGCTTTCCGTGCCGTATGTCGACTCGGCGTACAATTCGGAATTGACTCCGCAGACGTTCTACAAAACGGCTCTGGACCTTTCCGGGGCGGATTCCGCGGTCATTAAGGTGAAGCGTTTTGAGATCGCGACGATCGCCGGCGGAAATGACGTTGCGCCGTACGGTGTCGTGCGTCTCGCGCCGGTCTCTCAGATCGTCACGGATACGCTGTCGATGGCGAGTTCGGATAATGTCGGACTTCAGAACCAGACGAACGCGCTTTACCTTGGTTCGGAGGAGACGACGCTCGCGGTCGATACGATGTACGTTGCCGGCGGGAAATACTATTCCGCGGACGGTTCCGAAAAGACCGGCTCGAAAGGCATCGCGCTCATTCAGGCGGCGGAAGGCGGGAAGCTGACCCTCACCGACACTGCCGGAACGGGAGGCGCGGATCTCTATCTCGGCTGGGCGCCGATCTCCACGGGCGGCGGTTCGGACGGAACGGTGGATCTGCGCGGCGTGACGGACGATTCCGTCATGAAGTTTGGACTCATCGACATGGCGCGGAAAAACAGTCAGGCCGGACACGCCAAAGCGGCTTTCTCGATGGATGCCGGGACCGTGACGGCTGAGAAAATGGTCCTCGGAACGCACGAAGGCGGAGACGGTGCCGTGACGGTGACGGTCGATCTTGAGGGCGGAATGCTCGACGTGAAGACGATCCAGCGCGGGACCAGCACGGGAAAAGAGACCGTGAACTTCAATTTCACCGGCGGAACGCTCAAAACGGACCAGTGGGGGACGGAAACCATGCCGATGGACCTCACGCAGAACGGCGGGATCCTCACTCCTTCCGGAAATTCACTGACGGTCTACGGTGACTATCAGCAGAATGATGGACTTCTGATGCTCGATGTCGGCACACAGACCATGACGGTCTACGGCGGCGCCGCCATGACGCAGCTGGGGCTGGATCTGGCAGACGGGAGCGTGTTCGACGATTCCATGATCTACGAGCTGATCCGGATCGAAAATGCGGCCGACTTCCATGCCGGGGCTTTGGAGCTGAAACTTTCCGACTCCCTGAGCGGATACGAAATTTCCGCGGCCGTCATGGG
>JAFQFS010000025.1 GCA_017398585.1 Clostridia bacterium | reverse complement strand
CGTGAAAAAATCGAGAAAGAATGGGAATGAACATGGAACGGAAAGCGGGTGTACACAGAAAACGGTGACAAAGTGTTACAAATATGATTAATAATGCCCGGATTGGCGGATTTGACAAGAAAAATCGCTTGTGATAAAATACGTCTTGCTATGATGGCTTGTGTAAAGGCCATCCATATATAGACGGAAAAGAACGCAAATGAACGGGTTCTTATACAAGATATAGTTGCCGGACAGCCGGCGGAACGCTTCGCGCCATATATAAGGCGCCTGAGCATTGAGGAGGATACGGAATGAAGATGAGAAAGGTCTGCGCAGTCCTGCTGGCGGCGCTTTTGCTGCTGCAGAACACGTCCATGCTTTCGCTTCATATGCCCGCAGCGCTGGCGGATTTCGCCACGCCCGGCGAGGCTTCCTATGATGACAGCTATGTCGACTGGGGCAGCGAGGACGAGTATTCCGATTCCTTCGATCTGATGGAGGACGGCTTCCCCGGCGATCTGGGCGAATACGAGGAAATCGACGAGGACAAGACCGACGCGATCTACGCCTACATCGACCGCGACATGTACCTGTACAAGGACAAGGAACGCGATGTGAAGCTCGGCTACGCGGCGGACAGAACCGCTGTGCTCGTCAAACAGATTCGCACCTACGCCAACGGCGGCCTCTATGAGGCGATCTTCGATACCAACAAGACCGCCGGCAACGGCAAATGGGAAACCGGCTATTTCTACACCGCAAACCTCGATCAGCTGACCGACGAAGAGGTCGAGCGCATCGACGGCATCCGCATCGTCGGCGGAGAAAAGGTGACCTACGTCCGCTTCTATTATATGGAAGAGGACGATCCGGAGAAGGGCGACAGGCCGTACATCAACGACAACGCCGTCAACCTCCGCCGCAAGCCGAACAAGAAGGCCGACTACATCACCCACCTCGAAGAGGGCACGCCGGTGCACGTCATCGGCAAGACCCACGACAAGGCCGGCAACGAGTGGTACAAGATCAGCTGCGAGCAGGGCACCGGCTTCGTGATGGCGAAGTTCGTGTCCGGCGTCGGCGGAGCGAAGACGCTCGAGCAGGAGCCGGAGGACGAGGAGACCGAAGAGACTGAGGTCACCGAGGAAACCGCGAACACCGAAGAAACCGAAACCACCGAGACCACCGAAGAGACCACCGACATCCCGGCCGCTGTGACCGGCGATGACGAGGACGACGTCTTCGGCGAGACCGAGAATACGGATGAAACCGCGACGGACGAAACCGTGACGGACGAAACCGCGACGGACGAGACCGCGACGGACGAAACCGTGACGGACGAAACCGCGACGGACGAAACCGAAACGGATGAGACCCTGATCGAGGAAACCGAAACGGATGAGACCGCGACGGAAGAAACCGAAACGACCGACGAGACCCTGACTGAGGCGACTCCGGGCGAGGCGACCGCCGAGAAGACGACGACCGCCAAGAAGCCGGTCAAGAAGCAGCAGGAAGCGACCCCGGGCGAGGCGACGCCGGAGGACGCCATCATCGATCTGCTGGATATCGACCAGACCAACCCGGACCGCCAGGTATCCATCGACGTCAGCTGGGGCGAGGGCAAGCTGGCCTTCGGCGATACGGTGACGATGAGCATGCAGCTGAGCGGCTATGAAGGCCTCGAATTCAGCGTGTTCTGGCAGTGCGATAAGGGCGCTGGCTTTGAAACCGTCGCTGAGCTCGACGGCGCGGAAAGCTTCGACCTAATCGTCGACGAGGAGAACGCCGGCTGGATCTGGCGCGCGGGCGTGAACGCGCAGGTTGTGCGCACGGACGCGATGATGACCGAGACCGAGGCGGACGATGAGTTCGCGGCGGAGGAAGGCGAAGAGGCGGCCGAGCCTGTCGAGGAGATCGCAAAGAAGGAAGATGACGCCACCGGCGAAGCCGAGGGCGAGGACGAAGCGGCTGAGTAACCCGCAAGCCACTCAAAACTCTCAAGAAGGAGGATGGCAATGAAAACAATATTCAAGCGGGCAGCCGCGTGGTTTCTTACCGCGCTGATGATTCTCAACTGCGT
>JAFQFS010000005.1 GCA_017398585.1 Clostridia bacterium | reverse complement strand
GGAGAACGCGGTATGTAAAATTTGGTTCACCACCGCAGGTGAATGGGTGCAAAATTGACGTATATTACAGCCGCATGCCTTCGGCAGAAATTCAAACTGTCCGTGCCGCGTTCTCCCTCAGTCACTTCATGACAGCTCCCATGAAGACCGTTCCGGTCTTCGGAGGGAGCCACTGAGACAACCTCATTTCTTCTTAAGTTGACAGCATTTTCTCTTGTCCTTTCCCAGATGAAAGCTTTTGGAAAGGGGTGCGGGGAAAACTTTTTCTCGAAAAAGTTTTCCCCGCGAAACAATATTTTCTATTCCAAATCCTCAATATAATCGTCGAGCCAGTCGATGCGTTCTTTCATGATGTTTTTGAAGTAGGTGAGGTCATCGTCGGCGTAGCTGACGGACGGCCAGCGGTCGCATTCGCGCGCGATCGCGCCGGAGGCATGGATGAGGTTCCAGTACGCTTCCGCGTTTTCGATGATGCCTTCCGCCGAGACGATGCCGGCTTCCTTCAGTTCCGCCCAGCGTTCCTTCACGTAGTCCGCCGCGCCGTCAACGTACTTGATGAGGCGGCGGCCGACCTGGAAGTCGTATGTGCGCGTGATACAGTTCGTCTCGCGGTAGAGGTAGTTCGTCGCCGGGTCGCCGTTCCAGTTCAGACCGAACGAAATGTCAAGGTCCCACGGCAGCGTGTAGACCAGACCGTCCTTGACGGCATAGTACGCGTTCTTGAACGTGTTGTCTCCCGCCATGGTGACATTGTTGAAAATCCAGTAGTCGAGCTGGTTTTCGATCGCGGTGACGTCTTCGATCTCCGCCTTGAAGCCGTTTCCGTCGGTTTCGTACGCCACGCGGATGTATTCCGAGATCACATCCCACGTTCCTTCAATCTTTGTCTCGATGCCCGGCCATTTCTTTTCCATCGCACGGTACATGAGCGAACGGGATGGCTGTCTCTTCAGTCCGGCGGAATCGGGGACATCCCACGACGTCGCCTTGAAGAGGACGTCGCCGTCCTCAAGCTCCATCGTCTTCGCGTCGAACTTTTCCATGAACATGTAAAGTCCCTGATACTTCCCGTTGAGGAGCACTTCGACGTACTTCGTTTCCGGTGCGCACGATCCTTTGACGTCCGGATAGAACGAATTCATCTCGCGCCAGAGTTGCCAGCCGGTCATATCGCGGATCTTGCTCTCGTCGGAGAACATCGCGGTGAGGATCCAGTCGTCGTCCTTCCTCATGCCGAAGAAGGACATATCGCGGTTCTCGCCGTTTTCGTCCTTGAGGTCAATGCGGATGCTCTTTTTCGGCAGACCCGCGCTGGAGCCGCCGCGCACACGGACTTCCGCGCGGGATTCGGCATAGCGCATGTTCTTATTGGTGGATGCGCTGTCGTGGAGGGAAAAATCCGCGCCCTGCAGATTTCCGGAAAGTTCGCGTTCCTTGTCGATATTGATGGAAATGACAGGCAGATAGGTCATGATGACCTCAGCAACGACATAATTCTCTTCCCCGATCATGTACACCATCAGCGAATTGCCGCGCTCGATCATGAGGGCGGGATCCTCCGGCACAAGGGTTTTGTCAATCACGACGCGGTAGCCTTCCCCGGACGTAAGTGTCCCCTCCGGCCATCCGCCGTGCTCCGGCTGAGGAACGGTAGCGTAAAAGACGCGCCGGTTGCTGAGGCAGGCGAGTTCCGCGCCGTTGAAGTAGAGCACCGACCGCTCATCCCCGGTGGAAAGGCGGTCCTTCCCCTCCTTGAGGGCTTCGATTTCCGACGCGGTGAGCATTTCCGCCCCGAAAACCGACGTTGTTTTCACCGCGGACGTCCGCACAACGGTCTCCGCCGGCGGGGCAGGTTCCGTCTCCTCGGGCATCGTCTGCGTACATCCGCCGAGCAGAAGAACCGACGCGAGCAGGCTCGCCATACGGGTAATGTATTTCTTCATAGATATCTCCATTCAAATATGTTTTACAGAGCGTCTGCGAGTGCAGACCGGTCGAGACACGAAGTGTCTCGTGTCCTGCGCGGACGGCGCACTGTTGATTGTCTGCGAGTGCAGACTTGACTTTGTCCTGCGCGGACGGCGCACAAGAGGGCGAGTCGTCGCCCTCTTGTGAATCACCCCGACCAGAGGAAGTGTCCTCTGGACACCTCCGTTCTTGCAGTCGGGCAGTTGAG
>JAFQFS010000024.1 GCA_017398585.1 Clostridia bacterium | reverse complement strand
TCACTTTATCCATCTCTTCCTCCGCGGGAACGCTGTGGACGGCTTCAAAAATTGTGTTCCAGAGGGAACCGGTGGCGATCACGTCTCTGGCAAAGAGCGTGTCGATGGAAACATGGAAGAAATCCGCGATTTTCGGGAGCAGGTCGGTGTCGGGCATGCCGCCGTTTTCCCATTTGGAAACCGCCTGTACGGAAACGCCGACGAAATTGGCGAGTTCTTCCTGTTTGATCTGACGTTCGCGGCGGAGTCGGGCGATGGTCGCGCCGATGGTATTGGTATTCATAAAAATACTCCTTTTTTACAATTCAGCAGAGTCAAAATCGGATGAAAGCTTTCATGGCTATAGCATACCATACGGCGGATCAAACTTCAATGGAGCCGTTTTTGATAAAATCAAATGAGGTTTGACCGGAAAAATCACAGTCAAACCTCATTTGATTTTTTGAGGAAGCCTTTTTGGTTTACAGAAATACAGAATAGACTGTCCAGACGATCATTCCTACGATCAGTCCGAGAACGGCGGATGCGATGACAAGCAGAACTTTCTGATACGGGCGTTTGCCGGATTCGCGGGCTTTTTCCAGTTCATCCAGTGTTTTTCCTTCCATGAATGCCGTGATTTCCCGGTAAGTCTGGATATCGTATTTTTTCTTGTGCTTTTCCACACGAAGCGCATAGTACATCGTGATTCCGAACAGAATCGCAAACAGTGCAATACCGAGCCACTCAAGCAGCAGGATAAGCGGAGCAGCGGCAATCACCATGACGGCAAACAGAATGGAAAAGACGATGCTGTCTTTCTGGAAAACAGCGAGCTCCTGAGCGTCGATTTCCTTTTTCATGATTTCAAGGTCTCCTTTGATTAATGTATCGAGAGAGACAGAAAACAGTTCACTCAGCAGAAGAAGACTTTTGATATCAGGATAGGTTTTATCGTTTTCCCAGTTGGAAACGGACTGTCTGGAAACAAATATTTTTTCCGCCAGCTCTTCCTGAGAAAGATGCAGTTCATTCCGATATCGCTTGATCTGTGAACCGAGATTCATTTTCCGTACCTCCTTTCGGACAGAGTATAGCGGAGAATCGTTTCAAAATCAATCAAAATTCTTGGACAACGGAGGAGTTGTGGTGTCAAAATGGTTTGACATCGTTGTATGGGCGTTTTTTGACCGGAATTCTCTGAACCCATCCGATAATCTGTCCGGACAGGACGACGGTCAGCAGGGAATATAAAATCCGCGTCAGCGGGATGTAGACGAGCGACATCGTGAGAACGGTCAGGTCGCTGATGAGGTACACCCACTGGATGCCCACACCGGTGAGCTTCGACAGACTCAGCGCGAGCGAATCGTCTCCGCTCGGTGCGCTTTCTTCCCGGACACACAGTCCGACGCCGACTCCGACGAAAACCGCGCCGAGAATGGACGCCAGCAGCGGCATTTCCGCGATTTCCGGATAAACCGGCGGGAAACACTCGAGAATCGCATAAAATACCGAATATCCGACCGCGGCAATCGCGGAATTCACGATGAATTTCTTCCCGAGCGTCCGCCAGCCGAACAGGTAGCATAACCCGTTCAGAATCAGACTTGTCCATGCGGGCGAAATCCCGAACAGATTATCCAGCAGCAGTGTCAGTCCGATCACGCCGCCTTCAGTCACACCGGACAGCGCATGAATGTTGTATAACCCAAACGTCAGAATCAGGCATCCGAGCAGAATCATCCCACACGACCGCAGAGTCACAAACTCAAAAAGATCACGAAATTTTTTCATCATCCCATAAAACAAAGATACGATAAATCTGCACAATCCATCGTATCGTTTCCCAGTATAAAGCTTTTGGAAAGGGGGCCGGGGAAAACTTTTTCTCGAAAAAGTTTTCCCCGGGAGACTCTATTTGATTATGCCTTCAGCATCTTTTCCGCTGCGGCGAGCTTGATGCAGGAGCAGAGGATTTCGATGGCGAGTTTGAGTTCATCGTTTTCGGGGTAGGTCGGTGCGATGCGGAGGTTGTTGTTGTGCGGGTCGCGTCCGTAGGGGTAGGTGGAGCCGGCGGTGGTGAGGGTGACGCCGACAGAACGAGCGAGCTGGTAGACGCGGCGTGCGCATCCGTCCGGCACGTACAGGCTGAGGAAGTAGCCGCCCTTCGGTTCACTCCAGTGCGCGATGTCGAGACCGTCGAGTTCGCTGTGGAAGAGCTGTTCGACCAGTTCAAACTTCGGGCGGAGGATCGCTGCGTGGTGTCTCATATGGGCACGGATACCGTCTGCATCCTTGAAGAACTTCACGTGGCGCATCTGGTTGATCTTGTCGTAGCCGATGGTCTGGGTCGCGATGATCGGTCGGATCTGTTCGAGGTTCTTTTCGGATGCCGCCATGATTGCAAGACCGGAACCGGGGAAGGTGATCTTGGAGGTGGACGCGAAGTAGAAGATGTTGTCTTCGTTGCCGTTTTCCCTCGCGAGCTTGAAGATGTTCGCGAGCGGAACTTCTTCATCGTACAGTTCGTGAACCGCGTACGCATTGTCCCAGAAAATACGGAAGTCCGGTGCCGCGGGCTTCATTGCGGCGATCTGTTCGACCACTTCGTCGGAGTAGGTGATGCCTTCCGGGTTCGAGAACTTCGGCACACACCAGATGCCCTTGACGGACGGGTCGGAGCAGGCGATGTCATAAACGGCGTCCATGTCGGGACCGTCCCCCGTCAGCTTGACAGGGATCATTTCAATACCGAGGGTACGGCAGATGGTGAAGTGACGGTCGTATCCGGGAGAGGGGCAGATGAACTTGATTCTGCCCTGACGGGACCACGGTTCGTAGCCGCCCGCAACGCCGAACAGCATGGAACGAACCATGGTGTCGTACATGACGTTGAGCGAGGAGTTTCCGAGAACGAGGATCTGTTCCGCCGGGATGTCAAGCAGATCGCTGAAAAGCTTTTTCGTTTCCGGCAGACCGTCGAGGATCCCGTAGTTACGGCAGTCGAGACCGCTTGCGCTGAAGCAGTCACCGCGGTCGCTGATGATGGACAGCATTTCGGAGGAAAGGTCGAGCTGAGCCTGATTCGGTTTGCCTCGGGTCAGGTCAAGGGTTAGGTTCCGTTCGGACCATTTGTCGAGTTTTGCCTGTTCGTGAGCGTAGACAGCCTGGAGTTCTTCCTGCGTCATCGCGGAAAAAGCCTTTGCATTCATAGTGGTATACCTCTGTGTCTATGGATATTGGATAAATTTTAACGTGTTGTTGGAATTACTTCAGCAGACCGTTCAGGATCTTTTCTTCCGCTTCTTCGGCGGTGAGTCCGAGGGTCATGAGCTTGAGGATCTGGTCGCCGGCGATCTTGCCGATGGCCGCTTCGTGAACGAGTCTTGCGTCCACGGAGTTTGCGCAGATTTCAGGAATGGAGCGAATCTTCGCATCGTCCATAATAATGGAGTCACACTGTACGTGCCCGAAGCAGTCCGCGTTGCCGGTGAGCTTTGGATAGAAAAGCTGGGTGGAGCTGCCTTTTGCAACGGAACGGCTGTTGATGCGTGCTTTGGAATCCGCGCCGTCGAGAATGATCTCGGTGTCGCTGACAGCGTTCTGATGTCCGTCGGTCATGAGACGTTCGGAAAGGAGAACTTCGCAGCCGGCTTCCGCGGTGATAACGGTCTTGCGGTTGGTGGAGTCGATACCGCCGATCTGGACGGATTCGATTTCCATGGACGCGCCTTCCGCGAGGTGGGCGGTCATTTCGGGATTCATGATCCGTTCGCCGGAGCCGTTTCCTTCGCCGTAGTGTTTTTCAATGTAGCGGACGTGGGAATTTTTCCCGATTTCGAAGGAATGTACGCCGTCGTGGGCGCTTGCTTCTTCGCCGGTGTTGTGGATGCCGCATCCTGCGACGATCAGCACATCGCAGTCGTCGCCGACGATGAAGTCATTGTAGACCATTTCGGTCAGCCCGGTCTTCGTGATGAGGACGGGAATGTGTACGCTCTTGTTTTTCGTGCCGGATTTGATGATGATGTTGATACCCGGCTTGTCGGTTTTTGTTTCGATGGTGATCTCGTCGGTGTTCTGACGCGTGCTTTCGCCGTTCTCACGGATATTATACGCGCCTGCCGGAACATCGTGCAGATCGGCAATTTTTTCGAGAAGTCCTCGGCGGATGTCCTGATTCATGCTTACCTCTTTCTGTTTTGAGGAGGTTCTTGGGGAAGGAACTTTTTGAAAAAAAGTTCCTTCCCCAAACCCCATCTTCAAAAACTTTTATACGGGACAGGAGAGACGAGGTTGGGTACAGATTTGGAATACTAAAACGGCAGCGCAGTTTATAAAATGATGTTTACTGACGTTTTGCACTTACTATGTCAATCCGTATAGTTTGAAGTTTTTTGAAAGGGGCTTGGGGAAAACTTTTTTTCAAAAAAGTTTTCCCAAAAAAACTCATTAATTACTTGTCCAGCTCGACCATGCAGGGCTTTTCTTCGACGTCATCGATGGAAGGCAGGATGTCTTCCGGCTTGCCGCGGAGGCTGAGCTTGCCGTCGGCGATGAGGAGAACTTCGTCCGCCTGGCTGATGATGCGTTCCTGATGGGAGATGATGATGATGGTGCACTTCGATTCTTCGTGGAGTTCGCGGAAGGTCTTGGTCAGACGATGGAAGCTCCAGAGGTCGATGCCCGCTTCGGGTTCGTCGAAAATGAGAACTTTGGAGGTTTCCGCACGGGCGAGAACGGTCGCGATTTCAATGCGCTTGACTTCGCCGCCGGAGAGGGAGGTGTCCACTTCGCGGTTGATATATTCGGTGGCACACAGACCGACCTTGGTCAGAAGATGGCAGGCGTCGTCCTTCTTGAGCTTGCGCTTTGCCGCAATGGAGAGGAGATCGCGGACGGTGATCCCCTTGAAGCGCGGGGGCTGCTGGAAGCCGTAGGAAATGCCGGCTTCGGAACGCGCGGTCACGTCAAGAGCGGAGATATCCATGCCGTCCAGGAAGATGCGGCCGGAATCCGGCTTCACAAGACCCATGATGACTTTCGCGAGGGTGGTTTTGCCGCCGCCGTTCGGACCGGTCACGACGACATAGCTGCCGTCTTCGATATCGAGGGTGACGTCGTCGAGAATTGTATTTTTACCGCCTTTTTCATTCTGCGGAACGGTGAAGGTGACATTTTGCAGTCGCAGCATAATTTTTGCTCTCTTTCGCAGGTTGTCCTGTTATTTGTTCTATATTTTTGCATTTTTTGAAACGTTATTATTCAAAAAATGCGGATTTCTGTGGGGGTTTGCGGGAATATATGAAAGTATGAAAAAATCAACTTGCATAAAGTTCTTGCGTACCCATATATTATATGATATTTCGGTGAAAAAAACAATATCTAAACGTAAAAATTTCGAATTCGTTGGTATATTATTTTCATATTTTTTGATGTATAATAGAGATAGAGGAAAATTACAGAAAAAAGGAAGTTTGTTATGGCACAGAAAGATACCAATCCTTATACATACAGCGATTCCAACAAGCGCTACATGACCTATGACTGGTACATGAAGGCACGGTTCGGCGGCAAGACGGCGAGGGTCTCCCTTGACATCGGATGTACCTGCCCGAACCTTGACGGTTCGCGCGGGCACGGCGGCTGTATCTACTGCAAATCCGGAAGCCGGAGTGCGGTTGGCGACACGATTGACGAGCAGTGGCGCGCCGGGGTGGCGGTCGCCTGCCGGAAGTGGACGCCTGTCGGGTTTATCCCGTACCTGCAGTCGAACACGAACACTTACGGCGATCCGGGCATTCTGCGCGGTTTTTACGACCGTGCGTCGGCGATGGATGGCGCGGTCATGCTCGACATCGCAACGCGTGCGGACTGTCTGTCCGACGAAATTCTTGAAATCCTCACGGAGACGGCACGCAAAATCCCGCTGATGGTGGAGCTGGGCCTTCAGACAACGAACGACCGCACGGCGGAGTTAATCAACCGCTGCCACACGTACGCGGAATTCGTGGACGGATACACCCGTCTGAAACGTGCGGCGGACACGGTGAACGCGGAATTCGGCAGCGCGCCGTCAAACGATAAGTATCCTCCGTTCAAACGGTTCACGATCGGCGTCCACCTCATCAACGGACTTCCCGGCGAGACGGCGGACGATATGCGGCAGACTGCCGCAGACGTCGCGGCGCTGCATCCGGATATGGTGAAGATCCACCTTGCGCACGTTCTCAGCGAAACGGAGCTGGCGGCGCTGTATCAGAGCGGGCAGTACGAACCGATGACGCGTGAGGATTACGTTGCGGTCACCTGCGACCAGCTTGAGATGCTCCCGCCGGACACCATCATCGGACGCGTCACCGGCGACGGCATTGCCGACGACCTTCTCGCACCCCAGTGGAGCCGCCGCAAAACGGAAGTCGCCAACGAGATCGACAAGGAACTTTACCGAAGAGGGGGATATCAGGGGAAATATTGGGGAAAAACTTTTTGAAAAAAGTTTTTCCCCAAACCCCTTTTCAAAAACTTTTAATCTGTT
>JAFQFS010000004.1 GCA_017398585.1 Clostridia bacterium | reverse complement strand
GTGAACCGAACAGCATCCCCTGTATAACATCGACAGCGGATAGTCTGCAGAAAGAGAGGATTACAAAAGATGTTAGATACCAAGAATTTTAAGTGACCCTTGATCGTGTTTGTGAAGAAAGATACGATCAAGGGTCACTCTGATTTTACAGGTATCTCTCCCTCTTTCCGGATCGCCGGAATTTTTTTGTTTTATCTATTCCATTCGGTATCACGGAGGAACAACGAATGTTAAAAGAAATGGGAATGAATGCCCTGCGGCTCGAAATGACCGATCATGTCTGCCGCATGGAATACTCCGTATTCGGACACAGCAAACTGCTTGAGAAAGTGACCGGAATTTCCGTGGAGGAACAGCGGAACGGACGCGGACGGGAAGCATTTACCGCCTTCACCAAAGCCTGGGACATCTGTATGCACTGGAGTGTACGGATCGGTCAGGGCTCTCTGCAGCCGTACGTCACATCCATGGGCCATGCCGTCTATAACGAGGACGGCAGAGATTTCAATCAGAACATCCACGAACTGTTCGCCGATGAAGACGAAGTGTTCGCCTTCGACCCGTACGAAACCCTTCCGTATCTGACTGAAGAGGAGATCATCGGGCAGTTCAACAGCCACTACAAAACGGAATGCGAAAACGCCGGAGACGCCGTTGCCATGACCGGCATCTACATCAGCTGCATGTCCGGTCTGATCGAGATGCTCGGCTGGAACATGCTTCTGACCTGTGCAGGCGCAGATCCGAAGGCATTCGGCGAGTTCACCGACCGGTACTCTCTCTGGATCGAACGCTATTTCAAGGCGCTTGCGAAATCCGATGCGCCGGTCGTAATGATCCACGACGACATCGTCTGGACGGAAGGTGCGTTCATCTCCCCGGAATGGTACCGCCGGCACATTTTCCCTTCCTACAAGCGCTGTTTCCGTCATCTGCACGAGGCGGGAAAACTCATCATGTTCACGTCCGACGGAAACTATACGGAATTCATCGACAACATCGCCTCCTGCGGTGTGAATTCGTTCGTCATGGAACCGATGACAGATATGGCATACATCGCGGAAAAGTACGGAAAGACGCACTCGTTCGTCGGAAATGCCGACACAAGGATCCTCCTGCACGGCAGCCGCGACGATATTTACCGTGAAGTCAAGCGGTGCATGGACATCGGAAAAAAATACCCCGGATTTATCATGGCAGTCGGCAACCACATTCCCGCAAACACGCCGGTGGACAGCTGCATGTGGTACAACGAATTCTGCCGACAGCTCGGAAAACGCTGATCCCGCGGTATATACAAACAATGTTTTTTCGGAGGCAGCTATGGTACAACAGCGAGGAACCATTCAGGTTTTATCCCCCGATTACTGTTCCGTAATCCAAGAAGACATCATCGTCCGTCTGCGCGTGACGCAGGACATCGGAATACTTACGGCATACTGTGCGAAAGCAGACGCGGATTCCGCCGATTACACGGATTCCGTTGTCGCGCAGGTACAGACGGATACGGACGGAATGGCGGCATTTGTATTTCCGGCATCGCAGTATCCGCACGGTCCGCTGACTGTCCGCATCTGCGGCGGAGAGGGCAGCACGCGCGACATCTGCCATCTCCAGCTCTACAACAAAGCCGGAAAACCGTTCCGCGAAGGAGCCGCATCCGCGCCGGTTCCGCCATTCGCGGAAGGAATGCGTCTGGTCTTTCTGGACGATTTCGACGATCCCGATCTCTCCATTTCGGCGCACCGCAAAGACGTACGCTACTACTGCCACAAACCTGGCGGAGGAGACTTCAGCCAGATCCCCTTCACGGATTTCGAATCCCCCGCCAATCCGTTCTCGCAGGAAGACACCTATCTGCGCATCCGTGCGGACCGCCGGAAGAACTCGACCGGTCTGATCTCCAGCACTCTTGCGGACGGTTCGGGATTTGAAGCAAAAGCCCCCTGCTACTTCGAATGCCGGATGCTCGGTCCGAATGCAGTCGGATCGTGGCCTGCATTCTGGCTCCTGACCAACCACGCGGCACGCGGAAATTCTGTTCCAGTGGATGAACTGGACACCATCGAAGCATACGGACTTGAGGATCTGGATCATCAGAATCAGATCGGCTACTACTGCACATCCCACCGCTGGAATCAGGGAAAGTCGGAAACGACCGATCCTTTCGCATTCTTCGACATGCGAAACTTCGGAAACCGTCTGAACTGGGACGCCTGCTTCCACACCTACGGCACTCTGATCACGGAGGAAGAGACGGTCTACACCTGCGACAACATCGCTCTCTACCACCACCCGACGCAGCCGGTCTCAAAGGTATATCCGTTCTACTTCATGCTGAATCTCGCGGTCGGCGGCAATGGCTGGCCGGTCGATCTCAGCCGCTACGGAATAATTGACCTTTATGCGGACTATATCCGTGTATTCGCGGGATGATGTAATTTTGTGTGTGCGGATTGTTTGTGAAGGGGGAACGGTCGCTTTCTTGAAAGAAAGCTCCGCAAAGAACTTTAATCTGCGGTAGCCATATTGGGGAGCTGATAGGATTTAGTGGAGGAAAAAGAAGGAATTTTCGGTGGAGTACGGCTTAAATTTGTTCGGGCGATAGCCGTGGAGAGATAAAAATCATGAGGAATAGTGGAGCGACTTCTCAAAACTCCGTTTTGTTCAGCCCTCGGCACTTCCGTATACTGGATTTAGTACGCCCTTATAGAATTCAGCTACTTTAAGTATAACACCGCACTCCTTGGCTGCCGCCGTTCGTGCTTTGCGTTCGTTGAAACTGTATGTCAGCTGACCGAACTATAAAAAGCCCGGACGACGACAGTCAAGCCGGGCGGGCAAT
>JAFQFS010000023.1 GCA_017398585.1 Clostridia bacterium | reverse complement strand
TATCCAACAGGCAAAGAAATACCTGTACTTGGAAAAGCTGACACCCACCATTCTGAATGATATGGTTAACGCCGTATATGTTCATGCACCGGACAAGTCCATCGGACACCGAATGCAGGACGTGACGATCAGCTACAACTATATCGGCATACTCCCCGCCAATTTACTCTATGACGTTATGAACGGAAAAGCGGCATGATTACTCATGCCGCCTTCCCGAAAGCATTATTATACTGTTTTATTGGACCGCCCCGAAGGGTATCTCCTTTTCGTTGTCGTATATCAGATGTCGTATTCGGTGAGCAGGACTTTCTTCCATTCCGCCGCACCGTCTGCGAGATAATAGGTTTCCACAGACCACGGAGTAATGGTGTCCTTGATTGCTACAGGCAGAACATCGCCGCTCACAGTCACATCCGCTGCCTTGCCGGCGATTTCGTACAGGCGTACGATCAGACCCGTACCGTCTTCGCTGCGCTTGAGGGCGGACAGCATGATGTTGTCGCAGTCAATCGCAATGCCGCCGTACGGTTTGTCGGACAGTTTGCCTGCGTGCCAGGTTTCGATGATGTTCGTCAGAGGCTTGTTCAGCACCTTTCCTTCGCGGGTCACGCTTGTCCATTCATCTCCGACGGGCATGAGCGTGTACTGGAAGTTGATTCTGCCCTGATCGGTGAATTCGCTTTCTTCGGTTCTCGGACCGCCGTGGTCGCCGTAGATCGGGCTGCGGAGGATGGTCTGATAAATCGTGCCGTCCTTGACGCTGCTGCTGTAGGTGTTGTCGTTCACAATCGCAAAGCCGCCGCCCGTACCCTTGACTGCCGTCCACATGAGACCGGGTTCTTCTTCGCCGTCAGCGGGACGTTCGATCACGCCGAAGGGGATTTCGTAATATGCCTTCGGATTTTCGACTGCCATCGGCCATGCCAGCTTGAGCATCTTGAACTTTTCATGCCAGTCGGCGTGCGCCTTGACTTCAAGCTTGTCACTGCCGGCGGTGAGGGAGAAGTACTGCGTCAGCGTAGAATCGTTGTAACGGCTGACCACCTTGACGGTTGCACGGACGGGACCGCTTTCGAGAACGGTTACTTCCGCGTCGGAGAAGCGTGCCATTTCGTCGGTGAAGAAGGTCTTCGCGTGGCTCCATGTGTCGTGGTAGTATTCGTCGATAACTGTCGGAACCGCTGCACGTCCGGAGATCATTTCCGCGCCGGTCTTCTTGTTGACAAACGAGGTAATGTAGCCGCTGTACAGTTCGAAACGGATCGCATAGTTTTCGTTTTCAAGAACGGTGCCGCCGTGTTCGTTTGCGGTACGGTTGCCCGTCCATGCAGTTGCCTTTACATCGGATTCAGTCACTTCCGGTTCGCCGTTCTGCAGGTAGTAAACCGCGTAGCCGAGCGCGGGAACGTGTGCTTTGAACAGGGTATCCTGTCTCCAGTAGCATTCGAGTGTGGTGGAGTGAACAAGCTGGGAGGAAACTTCGTTTCCTTCGCAGTCGAACACGCGGGTATATTGCTTGTTCACCTGAACAAGACCGTCCACGTCAAAGCCGTGCGGATTGAATACAACGACCGGCAGACCCTTGGAAGTATCTTCGGTGCTGATTGCCCACGAAATCGTCTGGAGAGCATTGTTTTCTTCGACAGCCGCAGTGTGCTTCGCGAAGCCGAGCATGCCGTCCGCGTCATCGTAAACTTCCATGATGGAGCAGCCGTCCATGGAGTCGTGGAAGTGACAGAAGGATACGTTCTTCCACGCTTCCTCAAATACCTTGTTCTTCGGCTTCTTGCCGCAGAGAGTACCTGCGAGCATATTGTAGTTTTCCGCCGCGGAGAGGGACGTTTCCGCACGGCGGATGCCGTCCTTCACACGCTTTACGGTCGCATAACAGCCGGCCGCGTGGTGCTGGAGGTCTTCGTAATACTTCGGAATATCCGCGCCGGAATTGCGTACCGCTTCAAAGAAATCGTGAACGTCGGAGAAGGTCATTTCCTTGTCCGGATGCGCCGCCTGATACTCGCGGAGAACTTCCAGATTGCGGATGGTCGGGCCGCCGCCGTGGTTGCCGACGCCGTAGAAGAGCGGAGCGGTATCAAGGTCGGTGCGGGTAACACGATCCATTTCATCGAAACGGCGTTCCAGTTCTTCCAGACTGTTGAAGTTGAAACAATAGCCGTCCATGATGTGATACGTTGTCACAGACGAACCGTCCGGAGAGACCCATTCGAAGATATCGCTCGGGATGTCTTTTTCGTGATGACCGGGGCGCATCATGATATACGCATCCATGCCGGACTTCTTCAGGATCTGCGGAAGCATGTAGTGGTGACCGAAGCTGTCGACGTTGTAGCCGACCTTGGCGGTCACGCCGAGCGTTTCCTTGAAGTAACGCTGGGAATACAGGGACTGACGTGCAAACGCTTCGCCGGAGGGAAGGTTGCAGTCGGGCTGAACGTGCCAGCCGCCGACGACGATGAAGCGTCCTTCCTTCACGCGCTGCTTGACTTCTTCAAACATATCGGGGGCGAATTCTTCCACCCACTGATAAACGGAAGCGGAGGAACAGACGAACCGGAATTCCGGGAACTCGTTCATACGGTCGAGAGCGGAGCGGATGGTTGCCTTTGCTTCCGCACTGCCTTCCTGCCAGCGCCACTGCCAGACGGGGTCGAGGTGCGCATTGCCGACGAGGTAGTACTTGGTTTTCTTTTTCATATAAAAATGTTCCTTTCGGAGAGAATGATTGATATAAATGTACCATATTCCGCAGGCGATGTCAAGAGAAAATTTGACAGAAAAACCGGCATCCTTCGAAAGGATGCCGGTTCTCCGTCCTTATTTTTTCAGCTGTCCGCGCAGGAATTCCGAAACTGCCGCGCCGAGTTTTTTGTTGCTTTCGTCCGTGAAATGGCAGTAATCGAGAAAGGCTTCCGTCGGCCAGTCTTCCGTGAGGGCGAACAGGTCGTCGATGTCCGCACCGGCCTGCTTTGCCGCTTCCACACCGACGCGGTTGTACTCGCGCAGCTCGTCCGTGGTGCGTCCGACGTTTGCCTTCGCGGGATCGGGATTCATCGGGGTGGTCGTCGCGAAGGAGACCGCCGCATCCGGGAACCGGCGTTTGAGATAGGACAGGATACGTCCGACATTTTCCGCGTAGACGTTCAGGGGCGTGACCGGAAGATCGTCATCAAGGAAGCGTGCAGCGTCCCAGTGACCGCAGTTGAAGTGGATCGCGGAAAGGCGTTCCGGATCGCACATCGTCAGCCATGCGGCGATGGATTCCATCACAAACGCGGTGCAGCGGCAGTTTCCTTCGGGAAAGAGAACCTCCGCTTCGCTTTCGAGTTCCGCTCTGACGTTATGGCAGTACCCCATGCGGATGGAGTCGCCGATCAGGAGAATCTGTGGTTTCTGGCTCATAAACAATACCTCCGTGGTGTAATTCTGCCTTCATTATAACGTGAACCGGACAGAATGTCAAGTCAGCCTTCTGGATTCCATACCCCTTCCGTGATAAATGCTTCCATGCGCCGGATGCACGCCGCATAGCGCGGATCGTTCCGGATCGGATCGAACCATTCCCAGCCGTTCGGGAATACCAGAGGCTTGTACATCCAGTGCGACCACATCGAATCGAGTTCGCCGGTGTTGTATACAATTGTGCGGGCACTGTGCGTGATGTCCTTGTAATCCGGTCCCGCCGCCGGTCCGCGCATCATACTGTGATGGATGGTTCCTTTGATGCGGTCAAGCGCGGGACAGCGGAAGGTCAGCACCGTCTGATCGGGCAGGGACCAGAATTTTTCATACAATTCCGTCAGGTCTTCCAGAGCGGATAGTGCTTCTTCCGGCTTTCCGCTTGACGCAAGATGACAGGAATGCCGTACTCCCGCGTCAAACCGCACATGGAACCACAGATCAGGAACGCCGTCCCCGGACACCGGATTCTGTCCGGCGGTTCCTGTCAGCAGGTCGATCACCGCAAGTTTTGTCCGCGATCCCCACAGACTGTTGTTGATATCCGTTTCCTGCGGATGGTTCCGTACCATCCGCGGGAAGACGATCTGACAAAGCGCCTTCCGCAGGTTCTCCTGTTTTTCGAGTTCGTATCTGTCCCATTCTTTCCGGTACATGTACCGTTCTTCCAGACGTAGCTCCCGTGCGAGAGCCAGAGGGGCCGTGTGTTTTTCGAGGAACGGCGGCAGTTTGTCTTCATCTTCCTTATTGATGAGCCAGCGGATGGCAGCCTCCGCATAAACCCGGATGTTTTCGTCGTCCGACGCGCGTTCGATCAGTTCCTCCGTGAATTTCCGCTGTTCCTCGAGATCGTCCGTCTCACCGCAGAGGCTCCAGACGATCGTCATGTCGTTCGGAAATTCGTGATGGATTTCGTGGAGCAGCTTCAGACGTTCCTCGTGGTCGAGTGTCCGGTTCAGCCGGTCGTAATACTCCTGATTCGCTTCTTCACGTTCCGCCTTTGTGACACCCATCAGCTTTTCAAGCGAAATGTCAAACAGATCTGCCAGCGCGGGCAGCATTTCAATATCGGGGTAGGTCGCGCCCGTCTCCCAGCGGCTGACCGCCTGATACGACACCCCCATTTTTTCGGAAAGCTGTTCCTGCGTCAGCCCTTTTTCAAGCCGCAGCTTCCGCAGATTTTCCGCAAGTTTCAGTTTCATATGGTGTTCTCCTTCCGAATTTATCCGATGCATCGTGACTGTATTATAGCAAATCCGCCGCGCAATGTAAACCGCTCATTTTGTGAGAATCCCTCTCACTCCGGTTGAGTGAAAAAATCTCTTGTAATTTCCGGAAAAACGTGCTATAGTAAAACCAACATCAAACGCAAACGGAGGTATTTCCATGATCCTCACTCCCAACTCTCCCCTGATCCGTTACACCGGACGCTGGAACGTCGGTGAAACCGAAGCTGTCTCCACCGCCAACGGAAGTTACGCCGAGTTCGCCTTTTCCGGCGAGTGCGCCGTCGTGGAATTCGGCATCGACCACTGCACGGTTCCGTTCCCGCGCGTCTACATTGCCGTCGACGGCGGCGCGAAGATCGAAGTTCCGCTCGACAAATTCATCCGAATTTCCGCACCCGGCGGAAATTCAATTCCAGCCGAAGACGGGGAACACACCGTCCAGATCATCCTGAAAGGCTCGGTCGAGCTGCAGAACCGCTGGCTGGCTCCGCTGGAAGCCGCCGTTTCCGTCCGCAGTCTCGAAGCCGATGCGTTCCGCCCGCTCCCGGAAGACAACCGGAAGGTCATCGAATTCCTCGGTGACTCCATCACGGAGGGCATTTCCATCGACGTGGAACGCCGGTTTGTTCATTACGGCGGGAGCCGTGACATGGTCTTCTGGGACGACTCCACTGCCGGCTATGCCTGGCTGACCGCCGAAGCCCTTGGGATGCGTCCGGTCATCATGGGATACGGCTGTCTCGGCACGACAAGGATGGGCGCGGGGAACATTCCGGACGTTCCCGAATCCTATCCGTATTACAGCGACGGCTGTCCGATGGAGAGCACAGGTGCCGACTTCATCGTCATCAACCACGGCACCAACGACCGCGGCGCCGACCGGGAAACGTTTGTCCGGCAGTACACGCGTCTGCTTGAAGTCGTGCGCGAACGGAACGCGGGATCGCAGATCATCGCGCTGACTCCGTTCTGCGGTGCACTGGCGGAGGAGATCCGTGAAATTGTCGGCACGTTCAACCGCGAACACAGCGACGACGTGTTCTATATCAACACGACCGGATGGATTCCGCCGGAACCGCTGCATCCGACCCGTGAAGGACACAAAACCGTCAGCCGGAACCTCGCCGCAATCCTGCGCGAACGGTTCCTCTGACGAATACAGGAAAAACGCCCGAAGGTGTTTTTCTTTTTGTGCTTATTTGAATGATATGCACCGCAGGCGGTACAGCAGTGCCAGCATATCCTGCATCCGGACGAATTCCGAAACCGTGCCCCCGCGCAGTCCGTTCTGACGGATCGTATCTGTGCCGTCCCGTGCGATTTTCCGGTATAGTCCCGTGACGGCATCGCGCAGAAGATGTGTGCCGGACTGCTCCATTACCGTGAAATAATACAGAAACGATACGATAAAATCAAGCTGACCGCGCGTCACGTGCGGGATGATATCCGGTACATTCAGCACTTCCGAGCCGATTTTTACCGTGGAGTTGTCCTGTACGGACAGGTTCCGTGTCATACAGATGTCCCGAAGACGATCCGCATAATACCGCCGCGGCTTCGGACGGTACATAAATCCGTCGTCCGCATCTTTCCGGACAAAATCCGTGTACTCCGACGCTCTGAAGTGATCGACAAGAATCACCCGGTCGGCGATCCGGAAGGCATCTCCGGAGGCACCGACCACAATCACGGACGAAATTCCGGACGTCCGGTACAGCATCCGGGCATTATCGACAAACGGACGCGTTGTCGCGTTCGGGATCACGGTGCGCATTTTTTCATCCTTGTACATAAAGTTGTTCGCGCTCCGGTCTTCGTCAAACAGCATAAGCCGGCATCCGGATTCCACCGCTTCCGCGACTGCTGCCGCCTGCGAGGTTGATCCGCTGGCGTTGTCGGTCATGAACGTTTTCGGATCCACGGAAACCGGCAGTTCCCGCAGAAAAAACGAAATGTCCGTGCTTTTCACACTCCGTCCGTCTTCCGCATGAATGCTCATTGCCGTGTCGTCGGTGATGACGTATTCGCGCCCGTCTCCGGGAATGTGGTTGTAAATACCGTTCCGGATCGCGTCGAGCAGGGTACTTTTTCCGTGATAGGCGTCACCGGTGATAATTGTGATGCCGCACGGGATTCCCATGCCGTACACAGTGTCCCCCGACGGGAGAGGGATCCCGATCTCCATCGACGGCGGCGACTGAAACGGGACGGTGTTTTTTGATTCCCGGAAGTCCGTTTTTCCGCGGCGGGGAAGGAGCGAACCGTTTCCGACAAAGGAAACATACCCGTTTTTCGCGAGATACGCACGGATCGCGTTCTGGTCACGGTACAGCAGAACGGAAGCGAGGAACGCGTCCATGTCGAACTGTTCAATAAACATTTCCGCCAGTGCCGGCAGATTTTTGACAAGCAGCAGCCGCACTGCGCGTGCGGAAATGACTTTGTTCTTCGGAGCAATCCCGCCCTCGTACATCGGGGTGTTCAGCGGAAGCCGGATATCCAGCGAAATCGTGACGTTTTCCCTGTCCAGCCGGACGGCGGAATTCGGCAGAACCCGCTGACCGTACCGGTACACGAGAAACATCCCTTTTTCCGTTTTTGCTTCGCTCTGTGCCATCGCATCGTTTGCAAGATGCGTGCAGACCGCGAACTCCCGCAGAATATGTGCGGACACGGCAATGACGTCCTGCCGGCCGATGCAATAGTCTCCGAACAGCCGCACGGCAGGGATCACCAGTTCGGCAGAACAGTATTTCACCTGTCCGCCGTAAATGTTGCTGATCTTGTATCCGATTCCGTCCCGGCGGTAATGTCCATAGAGAGACGTATATTTCGTCGTCGGTTTTCCGTCGAGAGAATCAATGATTTCGGCTAATTTCTGCATAAAAATACCTCCGTGAATTCATCTGAAGTGTAAAAGAAGAATACACTGCAGACGAACGCACGAAGGTCATGGTTCTTATTCCGGGTGCGGTGTTTTATTCAGCGCACACCAAACAAAAGCATATCGGCGACATGCCCGCAATGTATTCGGTTGTATTCATCATACGATCGCCTCCAATAGGTTTGTTTGTGTCCATTATAACACCGTTTCCGGCTTCTGTCAAGGGAAAAAACGGTTTGACAAATCCGTTCTCACGCGTCCATTTCCTCGCGTCGGATGATTTCGTCCTGCGCACTCTTTACCATATCCACGAACACCGCGCTGTATCCGGTGATGCGCACTGTCAGATCGCGGTAGGCGTTCGGATCCTTCTGTGCCGCACGCAGGTCTTCCGCGTCGACTGCGCTGATCTGGATCTGCAGTCCGCCCATGTCGAAGTATCCGCCAAGGATGGCTGCCAGTTTGCCGAGTCCTTCGTCCCCTGCAAAGGCGCGCGGCTGGATCGACACATTCTGCGCACCGGCGCAGATGCGGTCGAAGGGAATCGACGCCATCGACGACAGCCGGGCAGTCAGACCGTTTACCGACGAACCGACGGCAGGAGCGACGTTCTGGCTCAGCGGAACACCCGCAAGACGTCCGTCCGGGGTCGCGCCGAGCGCACGTCCCGCTGCGATGTGGTGATTGTCCGATTCCATCGACTGGCGGATGATGATGCGCGGATGTTCGGCCGGATCGGTGTTCTCCGCTGCAAGGCGGTTGACCGTGTCCGTGAACAGGGTCAGCAGCCGGTTGGCGTGAAGGTTGGCTGCCGGATCATCGCTGCCGAGCTTGGGCGCACGGCGGCACAGCGCAAGTTCGACCGGAGCGTTTTCGAAATTGGTTTCCAGTAAGGTCAACATCCGTTTGAGCGGGATCTTCTTTTTCCGGATTACCAGTTCGTCCACCGCCGTCACGCAGTCAACGAAGGAAGCATAACTGGAAAAATGGAAGTTCGAGCAGAAGTATTTGCTTCCGCCGGAGTCAAAGGACTGCGCGTTTTTGATCGTGTCGCGCCAGAAGCAGTCCGTCAGTTCGATCCATCCGCTCGGATTCGCAAGGAAGCGGTCGCGGGCGGCTTTCGTCCGGTTGATCAGACCGAGGATCTCGCCTTCGAGCCATGTGTTGAGTGCCTGATAGATTTCCTCTGCGGATTCCGGTTCGCGTCCTTCCGCTGCGCAGGATTTCAGATAATCGAGGAACGGCGCGATCAGCCCGATCCGTGCGCCGTAGAATTCGTGATGCCGTTCGAGACCCGGCATGCACGGGTGATTGCATCCGAAATGTTCGAAATTTTTCGCATCTTCCGGATCGACGCCGGAGCGAAGCAGGGAACGGATGCAGTCTTCTTCATTATAAACCATCATGGATGAGCTCTGCCGCATTTTGTCGACGAACAGCTTCCACAGGTCCGGATGCTTCGTCTGGAAGTCCGGGGAATAATGCACGACGATCACGGGATTCTTGAACCGCGGTACAATCGTTTCGGCAAACAGCCGGGTCAGGTCCCCCGCAATTTCCGATCCGTCGGGACGGCGTCCCGCAAGCACCAGATACTGCGGCGCGTCGTAGCAGAGACAGCGTGCCCAGCCGGTCGAAACGGTCGGATCGTTTCCGCTGAGCTGATGTTCGCCGCGTCCCATGATGAGGTTGTTCTTGCAGTAAAAATCGAGGATCAGGAGCTGTGCTTCGTCCCGCGTCAGTGTGCCGGACGCGATGTCCCGTTCGTAGAGGTTTTCGAGAAGCAGATCCATCCGCCCGAACGCCAGCGTCGGATTGGCGGCGAGCAGGGCACAGTAGACGAGGATAACGAGCCACATCGCCTGCAGACCTTCGCGGAATGTCCGGGGTTCATGCTCGGTGACTGCCTGACAGACGTCTGCCGCTTCGGTCAGTCCCGCTGCCCGTGCGGCTTCGGCATACCGCTTTCCGTAGGTCAGCAGGGCGTCGTAGATGCACACCGCACCTTCGAGATATGTCCGTTCGGCGGGATCGGTGCGGCGTTCCAGTTCGCGTGCTGCACGTTCGCGCAGACCGGGAAGCCCGATTTCGATCAGGTCGTTCCACCAGAACGACCGGTGACCGCCGTCGTGGATCCACGACGGGCGTCCGCTGTTGGCTTCGTATTTCCGGAAGAATGCTTCGCCTTCCTCGTCCGGCACTTCTTCCGACACCCGTCCGAGGATCAGATCGTGTTCCTTCAGCGGCAGGGTGATGGTTTCGAGAACGTATTTCAGCCCGTTTCCGTACTGCAGGGGCTGCGGAAGCTCCTTTACCCGTTCGTCCGCTTCATGGAACAGCCGGATCCGCTCCAGCGTAGTCGTCTGAACCGGTTTCATGGTCAGCGCCCATAAGGCTTCGTCCGTCATGAGCCCGGCGTGATTGTTCATTGAACCGCAGGTTTTCATAAGCTTAAACCTCCTGATTTACTTGACGTTCAGTGTATCGAACTGCGAACGCAGCGTATGTTTCAGTTTTTCCATATGTTCTTTTGACGGCGGCTGTGTGTCCGCAAACCGGTAATTCAGTCCGAGCGCGTCGTATTTCCCCTGACCGAGCCGGTGGAAGGGAAGCAGCTCGACGGTTCCGCGGAATCCGATGTCCGACAGCTCCCGTCCGGCAGCACAGACGTCCTCCGCCGTATCGTTTACACCCGGGATGATCGGCATCCGGATCCAGACCTCCCGTCCGCAGTCCGCGAATTTCCGGAGGTTTTCCGCGATCCGCGTCCGCGAAACACCGGTGTATTCCTTATGCTTTCGTTCGTCCGCGAGCTTGTAGTCCATGAGGAAGAGGTCCGTATACGGCAGGATCCGTTCGTACTGCGTCCACGGGATGCACCCAGCCGTGTCAACAGCGGTACGGATGCCGTGTTCCTTCAGCATCGGCAGGAACCGTTCGAGAAATTCGATCTGCAGCATCGGTTCGCCGCCCGAACAGGTCACACCGCCGTCGGTCCCGTAAAACCGCTGTTCGCGCAGTGCGATGTCCAGCAGTTCTTCTGCCGTCCTCCGTGTGCCGGAGAACACACGCGCTTCCGCGGGGCAGGCTTCGGTACAGGCACCGCAGAGAGTACAGTCTTCCTTCCGCAGTCCGTTCATACAGACGTCTTTGCAGATCCGGCATCCGATGCACCGGTTCGCATACCGCATCAGCACCGGTTCCGGCGGGATCGTCTCGGGATTGTGGCACCACGTACAGTGCAGATTGCATCCCTGGAAAAAGAATGTCGTCCGGACGCCCGGACCGTCGTGCAGGCTTCCGCGCTGCACATTGGTGAGGATCGCAGTATCCACGGCTGATACCTCCGTTTCTGAGGTTGAATTTATCTGAATTCTATCACACCCCTTGTGTTTTGTCAATTCTTTTTGTGAATCCCGACCAAAAAACTGTCCGATGTTTTTTTCGTTATTTTTGCTGAACCGTTTTCTTTTCCGGAGATTTATGATATAATGGGAACAACAAAAATCAATGCATACAGAAAGGTATGGAACGATTATGGTACGAATTACCCTCCCGAATGGTCTGAGCGTGGCAAATGTCTGCCTCGGCGCCATGAATTTCGGAACCACGACAACGAAAAAGGACGCATATGCCGTACTGGATGCCTATTTGGACATGGGCGGCAATTTCATCGACACATCGAACAATTACGCCCACTGGAACGGCACCGGCGACGAAAGCGAAACCGTTCTCGGCGAATGGTTCCGCGAGCGCGGCTGCCGCGACCGTGTCGTCCTTGCGACCAAGGTCGGCTTTGACCGCCACGGCAAGGGCGCGGGTTTGAAGAAAGAGCAGATCGAATACTGGATCGACGAGAGCCTTCGCAAGATGAACACCGATTACGTCGACCTCTACTATGCCCACACCGACGATCCGGACACGCCGCTTGACGAAACGATGGAAGCGTTCCACCGTCTCGTGGAAAAGGGCAAAGTCCGCACCCTCGGTGCGAGCAACTACGACGCATGGCGTCTCACCGAAGCCAACCACATCGCGGAAGCGAACGGATATACCCCGTATACCGTTCATCAGCAGCTGTTCACCTACCTCCATCCGCACTTCGAGATTGCACCTCCGTACACATTCAACGAATCCGTGACCCGGGAACGCCTCCGCTATCTGACCGCAAAGAACATGCCCCTCGTCGCGTACTCCAGTCTGGCGAAGGGCGGTTACGAAGACCCGTCCCGCATGCCGGCGACCTATATTCAGGGCGCACGTCTCGATTGCATCCGGAATATGGCGAAGGAAAAGGGCGTGACCACCAGCGCGCTCGTCGTGGCGTGGATGGTCAATCTGTACCGCTGCGCGGGATTCCCTCGCGTGATCCCGCTGTTCGGCTCCTCCCGCGTCGACCACTTCACCGACAACCTGAAGGGTGCCGACCTCATTCTGACCGACGAAGAACTTGACATTCTTAACAAAGCCTGATCTGCAGCTGCCCGAAATTCCTTTTCTCAGATGGAAAGTTTTTGAAAAGGGTGTCCGGATCCGACTTGCAGAGCAAGTCGGGGAAAAACTTTTTTCAAAAAGTTTTTCCCCGGGAAACATAATTTCACAAAAGGAGAACCGTCATGAAAGAAGTTCACCTCATATGCAACGCCCACCTCGACCCGATCTGGCAGTGGGAATGGGAAGAAGGCGCGGCGGCTGCGCTGTCGACCTTCCGTACGGCGGCAGATCTTGCTGACGAATTCGACTACATTTTCTGCCACAACGAAGTTACTCTCTATAAATATATCGAAGAATACGCACCTGCGCTGTTCCGCCGCATCAAGGAACTCATCCGCGTCGGGAAATGGCACATCATCGGCGGCTGGTACCTCCAGCCTGACTGCAATATGCCGCAGGGCGAAAGCTTCATCCGTCAGATCCAGGTCGGTCACCGCTATTTTATGGACAAGTTCGGCGAAAATCCGACAACCGCCATCAACTTTGACGCGTTCGGACATACCCGCGGACTTGTTCAGATCATGAAAAAGTGCGGTCAGGACAGCCTGATCCTCTGCCGTGCCGGAAACGATCCGACGCCCGCGATCCAGTTCCTCTGGGAAGGGTTCGACGGCAGCCGCATCAAGGTCAACGCCGGCGGTCAGGGCTACAACACCCCGCTCGGCGGCGCGGCGGAAGCCATCCGGAACAAGGCGAATTCCCAGCCGGACGACGTGGTCTGCGCTCTCTGGGGCGTCGGCAACCACGGCGGAGGTCCGTCCAGAAAAGACCTTGCGGACATCGAAAAACTGATCGGAGAAGGATCCATGAAGATCCTGCATTCCACGCCGGAGACGTTCTTTGCCCGCATTGATCCGAAGATCGTCCACGACAAATCCCTCCGCACGAGCATGCCCGGCTGCTACACCACCATGGCACGTATCAAGCAGAAGCACGCGGAATTCGAAAACACCCTCTACATGACGGAAAAGCTCTGTTCCGCCGCCGCTCTGCGCGGTCTGATCGAATATCCGGAGCGGGAACTTGACGACGCCGTCGAAGACCTGCTCAACGCGGAATTCCACGATATTCTCCCCGGCAGCTCCGTCCGTGCCGGCGAAAACAACGGTCTGCAGATCCTCGACCACGGTCTGCTCACCCTCAATCGTCTCCACGCACGCGCGTACTTTGCGCTGACCGCTGCGGAACCGAAAGCGGCGGAAGGGGAGTATCCGATTCTTGTGTTCAATCCGAATCCGTACGAATGGGAGACCGAGATCACCTGTGAACTTATGCTCGCCGACCAGAACTGGTCCGACACCGTCGCGTACATCCCGCGCGTTGTGGATGCGGACGGAAATCCCGTTCCCGCACAGATCACGAAAGAGGAAAGCAACCTCAACCTCGACTGGCGCAAGCGCATTGTGTTCCGCGCACCGCTCAAGCCGCTCGCCGTCACCCGCTATTCCATTTACATGGACCTCAAGCCGAAGCCCGAAAAGGCGGTCCGTCAGGAATCCGGCGATATCATCGTCGATCTGCCGGAACTCGGCAAGCACGTTGAAATCGACGGTGCGACCGGGCTTCTCCGTTCGTATCGGCTGAATGGGAAGGAATACCTCGCGGGCAGTGCGTTCTGCCCGGTGTTTTACGATGACAATCCCGACCCGTGGGGGATGGGCGGATTCCAGCTGGCCGGAATGGGCAGAAATCCGAAGCCGTTCACGCTCATGCAGAATCCCGACGGTCCGTTTGCGGGAATGAAGCCTGTTCAGGTGATCGACGACGGTGAACTGTACACAGCGGTTGAGTGTTTCTTCTCCTGTGAAAACACCCGCGTCCGTCTCGAATACACGATTTACAAGAAGAACGATGCCGTGGATGTCACCGCCGACGTGTTCATGAACGACGCCAACCGGATGCTCAAGCTCGCGCTTCCCGTCACTCTGTCCGGGGAATACATCGGTCAGACCGCGTTCGGCGCCGAACCGCTCTACATGGACGGCAGGGAATGCGTCGCGCAGCGATTTGTTGCGGTCCGTGACGGCAATCCGCTGAAGCCGTGCCTCGCACTGTTCAACCGCGGCACTTACGGTTCGTCCTATGAAAACGGCACGGTCTCCATGTCCCTTGTGCGCGGTGCGACCTACTGTGCGCATCCCATCGGTGATCGTCCGATCATCCCGACCGACCGCTACGTCAAGAAGATCGACATGGGCGAACGCACCTTTAACTTCCGTCTGACCGCCGCTCCCGAAGCATCTCTTGAACGGCTCGCAATGGAATACAACATGCCGCCGTATGCGTGCAATGTCTTCCCGGTCGAATCGGACGAACCCGCACGGAATTTCCGCCTCGCCATCGCCGACCGCGACATCACGCTGGTTACCATGAAGAAGCGTGACCGCGCGGACAGTTATCTCATCCGCCTGTTCAACGGTTCAGCGGATGCAAAAAAGACCACGCTTACCGTCGGTGACATTTCGCTTCTGCTGAATTTCGGACGCTATGAAGTCAAAACCGTCGAATACAGGGACAGCATTCTGACCGAGCTTGACCGGCTCATCATCTGAGGAGGAACGCATATGAAATACATCGCCCACCGCGGCGCATCCCTCATTAAACAGGAAAACACCGTGGAAAGCCTCGTCTGCGGCGCCGAGCTCGGCGCTTATGCGGTCGAATGCGATATCCGCGTTACCGCTGACGGACGCTACATCATCTTCCACGATCCCGATCTCAACCGCATTGCCGGAAGCGATGTCCGGATCAAAGACAAAACCTTCGACGAGATCGCCGCCATCGTCCGCGAAAACGCCGGATACACTCCGATCACCGTTGAGGACATCGCAGAACGCTATCATGAATCCACGCCGATCCTCCTGCACATCAAGATCCCCGCAGCCGACGATCTGCTTGATACGCTGGAACGTGCACCGTTCCCGTTCATCTGCGGCATCGAACGGGCGGAAGACGTAAAAAAATACCGCCGGTTCCTGCCGTCGGAACGGATCCTCAGCTTCATTCCGTGTCCTGATCAGGCAGAAGCGTTCATCCGCGAAGGTGCGGGCATCGTCCGTCTCTGGGAACACTGGCTTGACAAAACAAAGCCCGCCGACATCAAAGCGATCTCCCCCGATGTCGAAGTCTGGATCATGGCAAACCGTGACGGCAGCATGAACGGCGCGCCGGAATCACTCGCGACCATCACGGAACTCGGTGCGGACGGCGTCCTGCTGAACGATATTGTCATGGGTATGAACTGGAAAAAGGAGAACGAACCGATGGAACAGACAAGCACATACCGCAACCCGATCTGCGAAGGAGCTGACCCGTTCATCCTTCTGCACGACGGAAAATACTACCATTACGCCACCAACGCGCCGGACGGCTACCTCGTTTACGAATCCGACAATCTTGTCGACTGGGAAAACAGGGGCTACTGCCTGCGCAAAGAAGACGTGCAGGGTGACAAATGGTTCTGGGCACCCGAAATCATGGTCCGGAACGGCAAGTTCTGGATGGTTTACACGTCCGAGGAACACCTCGGCATCGCGGTCGCGGATTCGCCGCTCGGCCCGTTCAAACAGGCGAAGCAGCAGTGGCTCAGCGAACGCAATGCCATCGACGGCGACTTCTTTGTGGACGACGACGGCACGGTCTACCTGTACTACGTCCGCTTTGCGGGCGGCAACGTCATCTACGGTTCCCGTCTCGACGAAACGACCATGACCCTCGACGAAGAATCCGAACAGCGTCTCATCGCGGCGGAAGAGGAATGGGAAACGAAGCTCGGACGCGTCGCCGAAGGTCCGTTCATGCTGAAGCACAACGGGAAGTACTACCTCACCTACTCCGCAAACGACTACCGCAGCATCGACTATGCGATCGGTTATGCCGTTTCCGATTCGCCGCTCGGTCCGTTCACGAAGTACGAAGGCAATCCGATCCTGCACCGTACCGAAGATGTCAACGGCGTCGGGCATCACAGCTTCACGTACTCGAAGGACGGTTCGCAGATGATCTGCGTCTACCACCGCCACAACAGCCTGACGACCGTCCATCCGCGCACGACCTGCATCGACCGGGCATGGTTCGACGGCGATGTGCTGAAGATCAGCGGTCCGACGACGAAGGAACAGAGCTCCCCCGCATTCTGAATGAAATGAGTTTTCTTGGGGAAACCTTTTTTGAGGAAAAAGGTTTCCCCAAACCCTTTCCAAAAACCTTTATGCCGGGAAAAACAGCGAAATAAATGCGGATTTGTTTGTTTTACCTCACGGAACCTGATTTCTATACAAATTTTTGATTTTTCTATTGACAAATGCCGTCGGACGTGCTAAAATACATCACATCAAACCGATGAAGCGGAGATAACGGCGATTATGCCTTCACAGAGAGTCTGCGACGCTGAGAGTCAGGCAGGAAACAGATCGTCATCAAACGCTGTGCGAGCAGCTTTGACAAGTTATTTATAACTTGAATGGACCGCCGAGGGTGCAGGGAACGGCATGATTCATGCTCAGTATACTGCAACGTGAGGGCATACGTCAGTTGCCGGGGATATGCTGGTATCCTGCTGAGGGCACAGCACGGCTGTGAATCAAGGTGGCATCGCGGATAATCGCAAGATTTGATTTATTCGTCCTTGACAGAACAAAATTCTGTCAGGGACGTTTTTGTTTTCTCTGACAGGACAGCAGAAAACATAGGGAAAGGCAGAACAAAGACCATGACAAACGAAAACGGACGCTTCGGCATTCACGGCGGACAGTATGTCCCCGAAATCCTGATGAATGCGGTCAACGAACTCGAAGAAGCATACAATCATTTCAAAAACGATCCGGACTTCAACGCGGAGCTGAACACCTTGTTAAATGAATACGCGGGACGTCCGTCCCGCCTCTACTACGCGGAAAAAATGACGAAAGACCTCGGCGGCGCGAAGATTTACCTCAAGCGCGAAGACCTCAACCACACCGGCGCGCACAAGATCAACAATGTGCTCGGTCAGGCGCTTCTCGCGAAGAAAATGGGCAAGACCCGTCTGATCGCGGAAACCGGCGCGGGTCAGCACGGCGTGGCTTCCGCAACCGCCGCTGCACTGATGGGGATGGAATGCGTCGTCTTCATGGGAGAAGAAGATACCATCCGTCAGGCACTGAACGTCTACCGCATGCGTCTGATGGGCGCGACGGTCGTTCCGGTCACCAGCGGCACCGCGACCCTGAAGGATGCCGTATCCGAAGCCATGCGCGAATGGACGAACCGCATTGAGGACACACATTACTGCCTCGGTTCCGTCATGGGTCCGCATCCGTTCCCGACCATCGTACGTGACTTCCAGGCGGTCATCTCCAAGGAGATCAAACAGCAGATTCTCGAAAAGGAAGGACGTCTCCCCGACGCCGTTCTTGCCTGTGTCGGCGGCGGTTCCAACGCGATCGGCGCATTCTATCACTTTATCGAAGACGAAGGCGTCCGCCTGATCGGCTGTGAAGCGGCGGGACGCGGCATCGACACCTTTGAAACCGCAGCAACCGTCAACACCGGCAAACTCGGCATCTTCCACGGCATGAAGTCCTATTTCTGTCAGGATGAATACGGTCAGATTGCTCCGGTGTACTCCATTTCCGCCGGTCTCGACTACCCGGGTGTCGGTCCCGAACACGCGTACCTTCACGACATCGGACGTGCGGAATACGTTCCGGTTACGGATGAGGAAGCGGTCTGCGCGTTCGAATACCTCGCGAAGACGGAAGGCATCATCCCTGCAATCGAATCCGCCCACGCTGTCGCACATGCCATGAAGCTGGCACCGACCATGGGGAAGGATCAGATCATCGTCATCAACCTGTCCGGACGCGGAGACAAGGACTGCGCGGCCATTGCCAGATACAGAGGAGAAGATATCCATGAGTAAGATCAGAAACGCATTTACCAACGGAAAGGCTTTCCTTTCCTTCCTGACCTGCGGCGACCCCGACCTTGAAACCACCGCCGCCGCTGTCCGTGCCGCTGCCGCAAACGGCGCCGACCTCATCGAACTCGGGATCCCGTTCTCTGATCCGACTGCGGAAGGTCCCGTCATGCAGGAGGCAAGCCTCCGCGCCCTGAAAAACGGCGTGACCACCGACCGTGTGTTTGATTTCGTCCGCGAACTTCGTACGGATGTGACGATCCCGCTGGTGTTCATGACCTATGCGAACGTCGTGTTCTCCTACGGCGCGGAACGCTTTATTGCCGCGTGTCACGAAACCGGCATCGACGGACTGATCGTTCCCGATCTTCCGTTCGAGGAAAAGGACGAATTCCTCCCGCTCTGTCATAAGTATGATGTCGACCTGATCTCCGATGTCACGCTGAATTCCGCCGGACGCGTTCCGATGATCGCGAAGGAAGCGGAAGGCTTCCTCTATGTCATGGCAAACGGCGGCGGCAAACGCACGTTTGAGGAAACCTGCACCGTACTTGCGGAAACAATGAAGACCGTCCGCGAATATACGGACATCCCCTGCGCGGTTGAGTACGACTATACCTCACCGGAACAGGCGGAAACAATCGCCGGGCTTGCTGACGGCGTGATCGCCGCATCCGCGCTGGTGCATCTGACCGCCGGTCAGGGAAGTGCCGCACCGGCATCCGTCGGCGAATACGTGAGAATCCACAAGAACGCAGTGAAATAACAAAGAACAAAAGAAAACCCCGCTGACCGATGTCAGCGGGGAATTTTTATGCTGTTTGAGAAATTTACGCGATGAATGTGCCGATCAGGTTGGAGGCAAGAACGACAAGGATCAGCGCGACCGGATAGGTCGAAGCGTATGCTGCCGCAACGTCGTCGGTGCCGGCAACGCGGATAAGAGTACCCAGTGCGGGAGTGCTTGTCATACCGCCGGTGAGTGCGCCGAGCGTGTCGAACAGACGGAACTTGAAGACCTTGGTGGCGATGATATAACCGACGATCAGCGGAACGATGGTCATGATTACACCGGCAACGAAACCGTAGAGGATGAGCATTACGCCGTATTCGGACGCCTGAATCTGTGCAACCAGTTCAACGCCGCCTTCCACACCTGCGCCGAGGAGGAAGAGCATCAGACCGAATTCGCGGAAGACCTTGACAACCTTGTCCGGAACACGGAGGTTCAGACGGCCGATATGTCCGAAGTGACCGCAGATCAGAGCAACGATCAGAGGACCGCCGGTGTTGCCGAGAGAGAAACATGCACCGCTGAAACCTTCACCGGTAAGCGGGATTTTGATCGCACCGAGGAGAATACCGAAGATGACGGCAATGCCGAACGAAGCAAAACCGAATTCATCGAGAAGTTCTGCTTTCTTTTCCGCTTTTGTACCGGAAGCGGAACCTTCGGGCTTGACAATCCGGATCGCTTCGCGTTCTTTTTCGATGTCTGCCTTGAGGATGCGGGGCATGATCTGTACGAACAGAACAACGCCGATAACGCCGAAGGGATACGCGATCGCCTGACCGAGAGAAACCAGACCGCCCTGACCGGATGCTTCCGCAACCTGCTTTGCGGCGGAGAACGCCGGTGTGGAGGTCAGTGCGCCGGAAAGGATACCGGTACTGAACGCGGAACCGATGCCGGGGATCAGCGCGAAGAGAACGGCCACAATCGCGCCGGAGATGATGATGACGGCACCGAGCGGAACATAGGACTTGACGTTTTTCTTCAGATTACGGAAGAAGTTCGGACCGGCAATGCAGCCGACCGCCGTGACGAAGAGAACGAGACCGATGTCACCGAGGAATCCGTAACCGTCAAGGACTGCGTCGGAGGATTCGCCGATGTAGAACTTGGAGAGCAGCGGAATGTTTTCAAGTGCGGGAACGGTACAGAGGTAACCGAAGAGAAGCGCGACAAGGAACACGCCGGCGGTACCGAGGGACAGACCCTTGACCTGTACATAGCCGAGCGCATAACCGAGGAACGCAACCAGGAACGCGCCGCACAGAACGATCGTGTTTGCTTTCAGGGAAAACAGAGCATTGATGAATTCCATGATGTAATACAACTCCTTGAATATTAATAGGTAGAAAACCCAAACTGCCTATTATTTTATCACTGTTCCGGAATTTTTTCAATGTAAAAAAGTCATAGAATTCTGTCAAAATCACGTAAGGGTTTATTCATAAAGGACAGCATTGCGGGATTCTCACTTTCCGGGAATCTGTATTTTCGGACGGTGCGATTGTAATCCATTACCGGATACAGTATAATAATGGCAGAAAACCAAAGCAAAGGAGAGAAACAGATGAAACTGAACCTTGGCGCAAACATCCGGAACAACCGACGGCGACTTGAACTGACGCAGGAGCAGCTTGCCGACCGTCTCGGCGTATCGTTCCAGTCGATCAGCCGGTGGGAAACCGGTACGACCTACCCCGATATGGAACTGCTGCCGGAGATGGCAAAGCTGTTTTCCGTGACGGTGGATGAGCTTCTCGGATACAGCGAACCGGAGGAGAAGATACCGTATCGGGAAATCGAAGATGCACTCGGTGACGCGCTGAAAGAAAACAATATCGAGGAATCCGTTCGCCTGATCCGTCTGATCCGTCTGGAATATCTCGACGACGTATACTGTCATGCCGGATGTATCAGTCTGAGCCGGGCAAATCTCAGCGATGCCTGCAAACATCCGGAAATAATCGCGGAGGTCCGCCGTCTGACGGAGGATTATCTCCGCCTCGGAAAGGGCGGACATGCGCGGAGTTCTCTGATCGAACAGCTGGTGAACATGATCGACGACGGGCATCTGGAGGAAGTGCTTGGACTGTACTCCACCGAGCATGCCGATCTGTCGAGAGACCGTCTGCTTCTGGGGCGTTACCGCTATCGCGGAGAAAAGGAAAAACTGGCGGAACTGGAGTGGATCCGGCAGTATGAGCATATGAACGAATCCTTTGAATTCCGACGTGCGGTGAAGGGAGACAACGGGAACGAATATGTTTGTCAGGTCGCAGAAAACCGACTGGAGCTCCTTCATGCCATGAACCGGACGATTCCGGGCAAAGCACATCCTCTGACCGGAGACGGAAGCATTGATATCTGGGCGGCAGCGCGTCTGCGGATCGGCTACTATTACATCATTCATCTCAGTGCTGCCGGGCGTACGGAAGAAGCGCTGATTGCTCTGGAAGATTTCACAGAACTCATGGAAAAGCTGGTGATGCTTCCGAACGGAACGGAAATTTCCTGCCGTTCGCCGATGTTTCAGGATTTTGTACTGAAAAAGAAGAATTCCAGCGATAAAACCGCCGGAAATGTTATTCTGGTTCACTTTGAGACACCATCGGAACAATTGTGCAGAGTAATTTATGTTTCCGCGTACCGGGCCTGGATCGGGAATCCGAGAATCATTCCCGGCAATGAGTTTACTTTGTCATGGCTTACGCCGCTCCGGGAAGAGCCGCGTTATCTGGATGCCTGCCGCCGTCTTGAGGAATGCCTCCGGACGGGTGTTCAGCCGGATGATATCAACTGCATCATACGATAAGGCTTCCCGAAAAACTTGACAAACCGGTACCGGTGTGGTATAATACAGACAATTGAATAAGAAAAGCTATGATGGAAAGAGTATCCTTTGCGGAACAGACAGAGAGAGAAACAGATGGTGGAAGTTTCTTATGGAAAGCAGAGGGGAAGACCGCTCCTGAGCTGCTGCGCCGAAAGCAGAGTAAGCGCCGCCGTATTTCTGCGTCAAAGAATAGGATTTGTTGGAATCCGAAGTGAAAATTCAAGGTGGAACCGTGCATTTTTCGTTATTGGTATGCACCCTTGACCGTTGCAGCTTTCTGTAAACTGTCAGGGTGCTTTTCTTGTTCAATGAAAAATTTTTTAATACGAACAGGAGAAACCATCATGAAAGTGATTCACAGCGACGGAAGCATCAGCGTCTGCGAAGGTGCGGACGAACTTCAGGTACTCCGCCATTCGGCTGCGCATATTCTCGCACAGGCAGTCCGACGACTTTATCCGGACGCCTCGTTTGCCTACGGACCAGCGACGGAAAAAGGATTTTATTACGACATTGACCCCGGCGAACACACGATTTCCGAGGAAGATCTCCCTGCGATCGAAGCGGAAATGCGGAAGATCGTGAAGGAAAATCTGCCGGTCAAGCCGTTCGTTCTCCCTCGGGACGAAGCCGTCCGTCTGATGGAGGAGCGCGGGGAACCGTACAAGCTCGAACATCTCGCGGAACTGTCCGAGGACGAAAAAATCAGCTTCTACCGTCAGGGGGACTACATCGACATGTGCCGCGGTCCACACATCACATACACGAAGGGACTGAAGGCATTCAGACTGCTCGGCGTATCGGGCGCATACTGGAAAAACGACGCGAAAAACAAAATGCTGACGCGCATCCACGGGACGGCGTTTGCCGATGCCGCGGAGCTTGATGAATTTCTGAAACAGCAGGAGGAAGCCGCACGGCGTGACCATCGCCGGATCGGAAGGGAAATGGAATTGTTTCTGTTCCGAGAAGAAGGACTGGGGTTCCCGTTTTTCCTTCCGAAAGGCGTGATTCTCCGGAACACGCTGATCGATTACTGGCGGGAACTCCATTACCGGAACGGCTATCAGGAAATTTCCACGCCCATTATGATGCACCGGAGTCTCTGGGAAACGAGCGGACACTGGACACACTACCGCGAAAACATGTATACGTCGCAGATCGACGGGGAAGATTACTGCATCAAGCCGATGAACTGTCCGGGTGGTGTACTGGTCTACCGCAGCCGGCTCCACAGTTACCGTGACTTTCCCATGCGCGTGGGGGAACTCGGTCTTGTCCACCGTCATGAGCTGAAGGGTACGCTGCACGGTCTGTTCCGCGTCCGCTGCTTCACGCAGGACGACGCGCACATCTTCATGCGGAAGGATCAGATCACCGATGAAATCACGGGTGTCATCCGTCTGATTGCGGGTATTTATGACCAGTTCGGTTTCACGTACACGCTGGAACTGTCCACACGTCCGGAAAACAGCATGGGAAGCGATGAGGACTGGGAAGCGGCAACGGAGGGGCTCCGGGAAGCACTCGGACATCTGAACCTCCCGTATACGGTCAATGAAGGGGACGGCGCATTCTACGGTCCGAAAATCGACTTCCATCTCAGAGACTCTCTTGGACGGACATGGCAGTGCGGAACGATCCAGCTCGATTTTCAGCTTCCGCAGAATTTCGACCTTACATACACGGATGAAAACAATCAGAAACAGCGTCCGATTATGATTCACCGCACCTGTTTCGGTTCGATCGAACGTTTTCTCGGTATTCTGACGGAGCATTATGCCGGAAAATTCCCGGTCTGGCTTGCGCCGGTGCAGGTGAAAATTCTTGTGGTATCGCAGAATTGCTCGGAATACGCGGACGGACTGTACCGGTTCCTGTGTGACGCGGGCATCCGGTGTGAACTTGACCGCCGGAACGAGAAAATCGGCTACATGATCCGGGAAGCGCAGGTTGTGGAACGGGTGCCGTACATGCTCATCGTCGGGGAGAAGGAAGCGGCGGACGGGACGGTTTCCGTGCGGCGCCGTGAGGACGGTAAAACATCCGTCATGACGCCGGAGAAATTTGCCGAATCTATCCTCGTCATGATCCGCCGCAGAGAAGAGGAAAACGGGATTTTCTTATCGCTGTAAAAAAATAATATCCGGCGGATTTACCATAGAATACCGGATACGGCAGGTGAAATTCGATGAAATTCTCCATTGCTATTTCTGTGGAATAATGTTAAAATAACGTATGAATGTGAAATTATTTATAATAATACGGAGAAAACAGCATGAACAAGAAAATTCTTGCCGCTCTTCTCGCTGCTCTGATGCTCGCACCGGCCTTCACCGCGTGCAGCGAAAGCACAGCGAACAGCGAAACCGAAGCGACGGACAGCTCCGCTCCTTCCGCAGAAGGCGAAACCGTCCCGGAAGAAACCGAACCGGAAGACTCCAGAACCTCCATTTCCGACGATCTGCCCGAAGTTTCCTTCAACGGTCAGGAATTCCGTGTTCTCACCACCGAAGGCGGTGCGATCTACGGTTTTGACTATTCCACCGAAATCATCGCGGAAGAACTCAACGGCGACGCCTGCAACGACGCGGTTTACAACCGTAACCTCGGCATCGAAACCCGTTTCGACACCAAGATCACCTGTCAGATGAACACCGCTCCCGCAAGCTACATCGGCACCCTCGTTACCAGCGGCACCGACGAATTCGATGTTGTCGGTATGTACGACTTCCTTGCGTACAACGCGCTCAATGCACAGGCGGTTCTCAACTGGCTCGAAGTTCCCCACGTGAACCTCGAAAAGCCGTGGCACAACAAGCTCGCGAACGACAACGCGACCATCAACGGCCGTCTTTACGCGATCTGCTCTGACCTTGCGATCACCTCCATGCTTTACACCCACGCGTTCTTCTTCAACGGTACGCTCGTAGAAAACTACGGTTATACCGCAGACGACATCTACAGCCTCGTCAAGGAAGGCCAGTGGACCCTCGACAAGGCGATCGAAATCACCTCTCCCATGTACGTTGACGTGGACGGCAACGGTACCCGCGAAGCAACCGATACCTACGGTTTCGCGTACTCCATCTGGAACGCTGCGGACGTATGGCTTTCCGCATTCGGTCAGTCCGTCTGCACCACCAGTGACACCGGCATCGAAATGACCTTCATGAGCGACAAGACCGTATCCATCGTGGAAAAGCTCTGCGCATGGCATTACGACACCAACTGCTTCTTCAACTATCCGAACATTTATGAAGAAGAAACCCGTATGAGAGACGGTACTCTCGTCTTTGCTCCGATCCGCTTCAAGGCAGCGTTTGACGCGCTCCGTGACATGGAAGACCCGTACTGCATCATCCCCTATCCGAAGTGGGACGAAGCACAGGAACAGTACCTCACCAACGCGGACGACAAGTTCACCGTATTCACCGTTCCGCTTACCGCTGTGAACAACCTCGAATTCATCGGCACCGTTTACGAAGCACTCTGTGCGGAAAGCTACAAGACCGTATACCCGACCTATTATGACACCGCACTGAAGGGCAAGTACTCCTCCGACCCGACGACTGCCGAAATGATCGACCTCGTTATGTCCGGACGTAACTTCGACTTCTCCTTCCAGTTCGCGGAAAAGGCTTTCCAGCAGGTACCGTACTTTGTAAGACAGTGCCTCCAGAGCAACGACCGCAACATCGCATCCAAGTACGCCAAGATCGAAAAGTCTCTAAACAAGAACCTTACCAAGAACCTCTATCCGATCTATGGCATTGAAGGTTAATTTCTGACACAAATCAAACAAAAACAGCTTTTGCCGTTTCTATACCAAACGGTCAAAGGCTGTTTTTATCATTCTGAGGGTAAACCATGAAAAAACTGACATTTTCCACCGAACTTGCCTATGTGTTCGGCGTTTTCATTCTCGCACTCGGTACGGCGTTCATGGAGGCGGCGAACTTCGGCGTCTCCATGGTTGTCGCACCGGCGTACCTGCTGTATCTGAAGGTATCGCAGTTCCTGCCGTTCTTCAGTTTCGGCATGGCGGAGTACACCCTGCAGGCGGTTCTGCTGATCCTGATGATTCTCGTCCTCCGACGATTCCGGGTTTCATACCCGTTCTCGTTCGTGACCGCGGTCATCTACGGGCTGGTTCTTGACCTGAACATGCTTGTTGTCTCGTTCCTGCCGTGCGATACGATCGTGCTCCGTGTGGTTTTCTACATCGTCGGCATGATCCTCTGTTCAATCGGCGTATCGTTCTTCTTCCACACGTACATTTCTCCGGAGGTATACGAACTGTTCGTCAAGGAAGTATCTGCCAGATACGGCTTCAGCATCAGCAAATGCAAGACCGTGTACGACTGCGTGAGCTGCGGCATCGGGATTGTGCTGTCGTTCTGTTTCTTCGGCTTCGGACATTTCGAAGGAGTAAGGTTCGGCACCATCCTCTGCGCTCTGATCAATGGCTGGCTCATCGGTCAGTGTACCCGTGTGCTTGAAAGCCGGTTTGAATTTACGGATCGGCTGAAGATACGCGGGATATTCGAAAAATAGAGCAGGGAATCGTTCCGCGGTAGTTGACATTTCGGCTGAATCTGTATAAAATAGGAGTAACAATACTGACCGAATCAAAAGAAAGGAAACTCCAATGAATCAGCTTGCCGAATTGTTCTACAGCATCGGGGAACCGTACGCTGCCGGTTTGTTTGAAGAACCGGAGAAGGATTATTTTTACCGCCATGCTCTTGCGAATGCGCGGTATCTGGAATATCTGAAACCCGCCAGATATGACGCCGGGGAACGGCTGTATCCGTCGAATGCGAAGTTTTTCCATTCGGACTGTGCCGTTACGCCGCAGTTTGCCATGACCTACCAGATCGACTGGGGAAAGCTGGAGAAAAAAAGTGCCGAGGGCGCTGCCGCTCTGCGTGAATTCTACAGCATCAGCAACCACGGCGGCGGATGGACGCATGCCGCACCGAACTATAAGCGGATCCTGCGCGAAGGGCTGACGTCCTACCGTGCACGCATTGCTGCTCAGCCGGACGGCGAATTCCGCGACGGTCTCCTTGCGCTGATCGATGCGATGAAGAACTACATTGAACGCAGCATCGAATACCTGCGCTCCGTGAACGCCCCTGAAGAACTCATTGACGCGCTGACCCGTGTTCCGTTCGAACCGGCGAAAACCTATTACGAAGGTCTCGTTTCGTGGAACGTCATTTTCCATTTTGACGGCGGGGACAACCTCGGCTGTCTCGACAGCGGACTCATCCACCTCTACAACGGCGAGGATTACACCGAAATTATCGGTGAACTGTTCGGCAATCTCGACGCGGTCGGAACCTGGTCCTGCACCGTCGGTCCCGACTATAACCCCATCACCGTGCAGGCTGTCCGTGCGATCCGTAACCGCCGCCGTCCCATGCTCGAGCTGATGACCACGCCCGAAATGCCCGACGAACTCTGGGAAATTGCTATTGACAACATCCGCTGCGGCTCCTGCAACCCGTCGTTCTACAATCCGAAAGGCATCCACGACATGCTGAAAGATCGCTTCCCGCACATTCCGGACGAGGAACTCGCCCTCTTCTGCGGCTGCGGCTGTACCGAAACCAATCTGCAGGGTCTCACCCGTGCCGGCGGTACCGACGACAACATCCCGTTCCTTCTCATTCTCGAACATTACATGCACAGTCATCTGACGGAAGCTGCGACGTTCGAGGAGTTCTACGAAGGTCTGTGCGCCGAGACGGAACGTCAGATCGACCGCCAGCTTGACAACATCGTCATCCGCTACGAACATATGGCGAAATACTGCCCGAACCCGATCCGTACCATTTTTACCGATGACTGCATCGAAAACGGCAAGGACTTCAACGCCGGCGGCGCCCGCTACACCTGGACGCAGTCGTCCGACAGCGGACTCATCAATACGGTTGACTCGCTTCTCGCGATCCGCGAACTCATCTTCCGGAAGAAGATGTTCACTGCGGAGGAATTCCTCGAAAAGCTCACCGCCGAAGATCCCGTCTTCTACAAGATCCTCCGCCAGTGTCCCTGCTACGGCACCGACAACGATGACGCGGACATGCTTGCTGCCGACTACGCAAAGCGCGTCTACAGCGTTTACCGGAACAAGCCGCCGAAGAGCTTCATCGACGCGTACATCCTGACCGAGCATCAGTTCCTCCGCTACGAAGGCGAAGGTCAGCGCGTCGGTCCGACGCCGGACGGACGGAAAAAAGGCGAACCGACCTGCGACTCCATCGCCGCCATTCGCGGCAAGGCGACCGAAGGTCCGACTGCGATGCTCAAGAGCGCGGCAAAACTTCCGCAGAATCTCGCGGACGGCATCTCCGTCCTCAACCTCACGCTGTCGAAAGCGTTTGTCGGCGATGCGCTCCGTTCGCTGGTGGATTCCTACTTTGCGATGGGCGGCATTCAGGTGCAGGTGACCTGCACATCCGCGGAAGAACTGCAGGATGCTCTTGAGAATCCCGACAAGCACCGCGATCTGATCGTCCGTGTCGGCGGGTATTCCGACTATTTCGTCAACCTCAGTCCGGCACTCCGCAAAACCGTAGTCGAACGCAACATCCACGAACTCGCATAAATTCTGACAAAGCAAATGACCGGCTGACAGCCGGTCATTTTTGTTTTTACTTCAATCCGCTCTTCAGCAGTTCGAGCAGCGGACGGTCGACCTTCATTCCGTGGTAGTCTTCGTATACTGTTCCGGGACGTCCGTGGTTCACCACGCCGAACGTGCCTTCGAAGTTCCAGAGGGAATAGCCCCAGTTGTTTTCGTTGAATACCGTGATCAGGTCGGTCAGCCAGCGCATCGCGATGTCGTTTTCGATCTTGTTGTAGCAGCCGAATTCGCCGATGTGCACCTTCGCGCCCGCCGCTTCGACTTCCTTCCAGGGTTTGTAGTAGTCCCGCAGACTCTGAATGTCCACGTTCCATCCGGGAACCACTTCGCCCGGATACTGCGGCTTTTCGAATTCCGCCTTGACCCATTCCGCTTTGTAGTGGCTCACCTGCATCGGGAAGTACCCGCGTCCGCTGTGGATCGCACGGACGTCCGCCAGCTCGGGCAGGGCCGTGCCGCCGCCGTCGAAACCGTCGATCACGATCTCACGGTCCGGGTCGATTGCGTGGATTGCGTTGATCGTCGCGCGGATCACACGTTCGTGGTCGTCTCTCGAACAGGGATGCGTCGGCGGCTGGTTGCTCGGTTCGTTCACAAGGTCAAAGCTCAGTTTTTCCGACGAAATTCCGGCGTACCGCTTCGTGAACATTTCCCACAGATATTTGAATCCGTCGAACGCTTCCGCATCGCGCCAGAGGTTGTGCTTTTCGCGTTCCGGCCAGTTGATGCAGTAACCGGGTGCGCGGTGGATGTTCAGGCAGGCGTGCAGTCCGCGCTTATTGCATTCCTCAATGTAGTTGTCGATGTACTCAATGATCGCTTCGTCCGGATGGCAGTAGTCGAAGTCCTTCGTCCAGAACCGGTAGTCGCAGGGAATCCGCACGAAATTGAATCCTTCGTCCGCGACAAAGTCCAGCTCGTATGGATTCGGTCTCTGCGGACCACGGTCTCCGTGCTTCGAGAACATCCATAAAAAGTTAAAACCGACTTTCTTGTCCATGAGAAATCCTCCTTCGTTCTTCGGTTTCGTTATTCTTTGGGAAGGGTACGTGCGATCGAGATCGGGAATACCTCCGCCGCGCCGTTGGCATAGAGATGCCAGGAAGCCGCCATGACCGTTGCGCCGCTGGTGATGATATCGTCAAACAGAAGATATTTTCCGCCTTTGCGGATCACTTTCTGCCGCGGAACCAGAGTATCGCTCGCGTTGATGAGGCGTTCTTCCATGGTCAGCAGTTTCTGTTCTTCCCCCTCGAGCTTCACAAAGGTCCGCCTGCAGGGGATCCCGAGTCGTTTTGCCATGTATTTTGTTACTTCTTCGCTCTGGTCGAGACCGTATTTTATGAAATTGTGTACCGAACGCGGCGGATAAGTCAGAATCCAGTCGTCCAGAAGGTATTCGGAATGCTTGAAAAGCCGTTCGATCTCATCGCAGAGCTGGTCCGCGAAGAAGCGCGCGAATGTGCCTTTGTCCTTCAGATGCAGGATCATCTGCTCGGAGATCCGTCCCGCGTCGGATGCATTCTGTGCACCGGTGTAATAGGTCAGCGAAAGATGTGTTTTTCCGCCGACGGTCGTTTTTGAGATGCGCCGGAAATCACAGCCGCAGCTGCAGAATTCGACGGTCTGTCCGCATTTCGGACAGCACATCTGCCGCTCGTGCAGGTACTTTGCCGCGCAGTCCACGCAGAGATCGTGTTTGTTTTTGGTCTGTTTTCCGCAGTAGGTGCAGACGGGCGGGCAGAACAGGTCAAAGCCTTTCCGTATCAGCCGGTCCGTATGTCTGCTCCATTGATTCAGTTTTGCCATTTTTTGCTCACCCCGTTTCTATTATGCACTATTCTGTTATATTTTGTCAAGCGGAAATGGATATTTTGTTTAAAAATATTCGCGAACCTCTTGACAATTCGTTGAAAATGTCGGATAATATAACCGAAAAAACTATATCTTTTATTTATCGGAGGACAGAATTATGAAAATTGGTGCTCAGTTTTACACGATCCGTGACTACTGCAAGAACCTCGATGATTTTGCGGAGTCGCTGAAAAAGGTCGCTGATATCGGATATACGACCGTTCAGATTTCCGGTACCTGTGCATACGAAGCGGACTGGCTTGCCGAACAGCTCAAGGCGACCGGTCTGACCTGCGGCATCACCCACTTCAATTATGACCGCATTGTCAAGGATACCGAAAAGGTCGTTGCGGAACACAACACCTTCGGCTGCAAGCACATCGGTATCGGCGGTTTCTTCGGCGGCGTTGCCGGTCTTCCGAAGTTCGTGGAAGAAGCAAAGCCTGCGGCACAGAAGATTCACGCGCTCGGTTCCCAGTTCATGTACCATAACCACAACTGGGAATATGAAAGCAAGCTCGACGACGGCAGAAACGTCATGGAAGCACTCTCCGACCTCTTCACTCCCGAAGAAATGTGCTTCACCCTCGATACATACTGGGTAAAGTATGGCGGATACGAGGTTGTTCCGGAAATCAAGCGTCTCTCCGGCAGACTTCCGGTCGTTCACTTCAAGGATATGTACCTCACCGAATCCGGCGAACGCAAGATGTCCTGGGTCGGCGGCGGCAACGTCCTCAACTTTGAAGAAATCATTCCCGCGTTCATCGAAGCAGGTACGCAGTACGCATACATCGAGCAGGACAACTGCAACGGCGAAAACCCGTTCGACTGCCTCAAAAAGAGCTACGACTACCTCCGTTCCCTTGGTCTTGATTGATTAATTAGAGTTATTCGGGGGGGGGGGGGGG
>JAFQFS010000001.1 GCA_017398585.1 Clostridia bacterium | reverse complement strand
TTTTAAAATTTTTTCAGAAAAGAAGATCATGAACACATTTGATTCCATTGAGACTTTCGATCCGAATGATCACCGCATCGACGGCTACTCCAAACCGCTTGAGCCGGGGCGGAAGATCGGACAGTTTCAGAATTTTACTCTCGTTCGTTCTCTCGGACGCGGTGGAATGGGCCAGGTCTGGCTCGCGGAGGAAGAGCTCGGCGGAGGACGGAAACGAAACGTCGTCTGCAAACTCCTTCCCATGCCGGTCCAGGACGACAAAAAGTCGATGGACGATCTCGCGAAGACCTTTGACCTCACCTCACGTCTCTTTCACCCGCACATCTGCCCGCTTTTCGGCATGAACGAGGACCCGGAGTACGGTTTCTTTTTCGTCATGGACCACTGCGAGGGCGGTTCGCTTTGGGACTGGTTTCAGAAACCGGAGAATCGCAACGGCATCGCGCTTTCCGAACTGCTTCCGATCTACGGTCCGATCGCGGAGGCGCTGGACTACGCGCATTCGCAGCACATCATCCACCGCGACGTGAAGCCGCAGAACATCATGTTTGCGATCCGTGACGGTCAGCGGGTCCCGTGTCTGATCGACTTCGGGATCGCGGCCCGCGTTCACGCGACGATGACGATGACCATGCCGACGTCTCAGGCCAGCAGAGGCACGCCGCACTACATGCCGCCGGAACAGTTTATGGGCGACAAGAAGCAGGATGGACGCGCGGACCAATATTCTCTTGCCGCGTCGCTTTACCATCTCCTTGCCGGGAATCCGCCGTTTGAGGGCAACATTTACTCCCTCGCGGCTCAGGTCATGCAGAAAATCCCCGATCCCATCCCGACGCTCACCGCCGCCCAAAACTCCGCCCTCCTGCGCGCACTGGCCAAAAAGCCCGACGACCGATTCGCCGCCTGCGCGGAGTTCGTCAACTCGTTGTCCGGCACTTCCGTTCCGGCTTCCCAGCCTGTTCACCAGCCTAAACCTGCTCCTGTTGCCTCTAATCCCTTCGCGGACATTCTCAAAACGGCGGAAAAGGAGCTTGCGGAAAAGAAGAAACGGCTTGAGGTTTCCGTGCAAAAAGCATACGCGGACGAGAATTTCCCGCTTGCGAAAAAACACGTTGACGAACTTCTTGCTCTCGACCCTCAAAATTCGCACTACCTCGAATTCCGCGGTTTCATCCAGCGGCAGCTCGATGAGGAACAGGCTAAGCGTAAAAATGCCGGTGCCCGTATGGTGAAGACCGTCAACGGCATAGAGTACGCGTTCCGCTGGTGTCCTGCGGGCACGTTCACGATGGGGAGTCCTAAATCGGAGTGGGATGCTGCAGGAATAGATTGGAAATCCTATGACGAAACGCAACACAGCGTGACGCTTACGCGTGGTTTCTGGATGCTTGAGACGGAAGTGACGCAGGCGATGTGGCAGAGTGTGATGGGTAATAATCCGAGCGAATTTAAGAGTCCAACCCGTCCGGTAGAGTGTGTGAGTTGGGACGACTGTCAGGAGTTTTGCCGTAAACTTTCTAGCAAACTGAATGAAGAAGTGAGTCTTCCGACGGAGGCGCAGTGGGAGTATGCGTGCCGGGCAGGGAGCGAGACGGCGTTGCCGAACGGTCCGATCGAGATTTTGGGATTAAACAACGCACCGGCGCTGGATCCGATCGCGTGGTACGGTGGAAACAGCAGTGTCGGTTTTGAACTTTCCAATGGATATGATTCAAGCGGCTGGTCGGAGAAGCAGTATTCCGGCAGTCGCAGCGGGACGCATCCGGTAGGCAAGAAGAAGCCGAACGCGTGGGGGCTTTATGACATGATCGGTAATGTGTGGGAGTGGTGCCAGGACAGGTATGATGAAGATTACTACACCGAGTCGCCAACGAGCGACCCGACAGGCCCTAACAGCGGCTCGAGCCGGGTCCGCCGCGGTGGCGGCTGGAACGACGGCGCCCAGGGCTGTCGCTCCGCGGACCGGGACGGGCATGCGCCGGGCGCTCGGGGCTTCAACCTT
>JAFQFS010000022.1 GCA_017398585.1 Clostridia bacterium | reverse complement strand
TTTTATGTCCCTACGCGGGACCGGCGCACACGCGGCTTTCGCGCGAAGCCTCTTGTGAATCACCCGCGCCTGAGGAGGGGAGGTTTCCCCTCCTCTGGACTCTTCCCCTCGGATGATGCGCTAACCGCGGGGGGCTGGGGGGGACGTCCGGCTTCCCGCCGAAAGCATAAATCTGTTTTGCGGTTAGCCTGTATCTGCGCAACCCTTACACCGTATGTACGTGTCGAGTTTTGTCTCGACTCTCCAGCAAAACGAGCGCAAGGAGAATCCAAGGGGGAACCCCCTTGGCGCGCGAGATTCCAAAGAGGCTTCGCGCGAAAGCCTCTTTGGCGCCCGTGCCGCGCAGGCACATCAAATTTTGAAAAACGCCTTCAGGCGTTTTTCTTCCTTTCACTCCAAACGAACAGTTTGGTATTCCCCCCTGCTCCGCTGTTATCTCCAGAACAGCGGAATATCCTTCCACACGCCGCCTTCCATCGCGGCTTCGTGCGCGATCAGCCCCGGCACCGACATGTCCATCGCGCGGACGACGTCAATCGCCGGCTTCGTGTCGTATACGACCGAGTCAAGAAAATCCCGGACGAGATAGTATTCGCTCGTCCCGTGTCCGCCCAGCTTCGCTTCCGGCGGCGCGTTTCTGTCCGACGTGCGGACTTCCATCGGGACGCAGGCACTGTCTTCCCCTTCGATGTACTTCAGTCCCACGTTGTCGTAGCCCGTGCGCCCTGTCTCCAGACAGCCCTTCGTGCCGTAGACCGAGTACGCGCATAACCATGTCTTCCGCGTCGCCACCGACGAACGCAGTACCTTGATCGTCGCACCCTTCTTCGTGCGGAATAAACCTACCTGAATGTCAATAAATCCGTCTCCCGCGTGCGGAACGATCGTCGCCTTATTCCCCGACGCCGTGCAGCTCACAATGTAGTCGTCCGGCATCATCTGCAGGATCGGTCCGAGACTGTGCGAACAGTAGTGCAGCGGCGCACGGTTCACACGCCACTTCTCCGCTCCCGTCTCCGCGTCAATGATGAGATTGCGGATCTCGTGGACGTAGTCCGCTTCCGCATAATAGATGTCGCCGAGCTTGCCTTCGTCCGCCATCTTCTTCCAGTCGAGCGCGAACGCCATGTAGCAGCAGTTCTCCGCCATCATGTACTTCTGCTTCGGACGTGCCTTCACCGTGTTGAAGATCCGCTCGCAGCCGCCGAGCGTCGACGCCGCCGTGACTTCCGAGAGAACGTGGCAGCCGTTTTCCATCGCCGCGACCACCTGATCCGCATGGTACGGCATGGGCGTACCCAGTACCACGATGTCGAGATCGTCGTTAATGAAGTCTTCGTACCGCGTGTAGAGATGACGGTCGTCGAGTCCGAAATCGCGGCCGTGTCCGGCGAGCTTGTTTTCGTCGAAGTCACAGAGCGCGGTGACCTCCGTCAGCGGATTCACGCTGAACAGATGTCCGTACGATGTCCCGCGTCCGATGCCGACCAGACCGACTTTCAGTTTTCTGTCCATATAATACCTCCGAATCGGATTGTGTTATCTACATTTTATACGAAAACGAACCGTTTTTCAAGAGGGGTTTTTAAAACAGATGCAAAATTCCTCTTGCATTTATGTAAAAAATCCGTTATAATAAGAAATAAACCTTTTTGTTGCAAAAAATATACAAAATTCTTACATATCAAGAAAGGATTCCCTATGAAAAAGAGAATCATCACCATGCTTCTGGCGATGCTCATGCTCCTCCAGACCACCGCATGCGCCGAAAGCAGCGAAAACACCGACGACGCCTCCGCCGCTCCGACCACATCGGCGGAAGTCGGCGCAGCCGAAGAAGCCGCAGCCGAAACCGAACCCGAAGACACCCTCGAATCCATCGTTGCAAAGTTCTCCGACCGCGATTACGACGGCTACAGCTTCCGCATTCTCGACCGCGGCGACGCCTTCTGGGGTACTGTTGACGTTATGGCGGAAGAAATGACCGGTGAAGCGATCAACGACGGCGTTCTCGAACGCAACAACCTTCTTGCGGAAAAACTCAACGTCGTTGTTGTCGAACAGCGCGAAGCCTCTCCCGTGAACACGATGAAAACCGCCGTTGCCGCACAGTCCGACGACTTTGACGTTCTGACCGACGGTCTCAGCCCTCTTGCCGGAACCGTTTCCGGCGGCAATCTGCGCGACTTCCGTGAGATCAGTGAAGTCAAAATGGATCAGAAATGGTGGGACCAGCACCTCATCTCCGGCATGTCCGTTGCAGACAAAGTCTTCTTCATGACCGGCGACATCTCCATCATGGACAACTACGGTACATGGTGCATGATGTTCAACAAGACCATCATCAGCGACTACGGTCTTGAAAGTCCGTATGACCTCGTTCACGACGGATCGTGGACGATCGACAAGCTCTCCGAAATGTCTCATACCGCGACCCTCGACATCAACGGCGACGGCAAGTGGACGGCGGACGACCAGTACGGCTTCATCAGCGAAGCCTACAACACCTACGGTCTCTACATCTGCTTCGGTGAAAAGATCACCGACAAGGACGAAAACGACCTTCCCGTCTTCGTTTACAGCAGCGAACAGGCGATCAATTCCCTCATCAAGAGCCTTGAAGTCCAGTATTCCGACGGCTGCAACATGGGTCTCTATCCCGGACTTTCCCGTGAAGCGCAGTTCCAGGCAGGCGGCGGTCTCTTCTACTTCGCCGGCATGATCAACATCACGTCCTTCCGTGACAGCGAAACCGACTTCGGTATCATTCCCGCACCGAAGTACACCGAAGACCAGGAAAGCTACTACTCCACCTACAGCCCGGAAAACATGACCGCGTACTCCATCCCCGTGACCGTCGTCGACACCGCCCGCACCGGCGATATTCTCGAAGCGATGGCAGCCTTCTCCGCCTACACCCTTACCCCCGCCTACTACGACAAGACCCTCATGGGCAAGTCCGTCCGCGACGCGGAATCCGAACCGATGATCGAACTTATCCTGAACAGCCGTAACTTCGACCTCGGCTCCATCTTCAACTGGGGCAACACCGCTTCCACCGTCCGCAGCATGACCGACCCCAATACCGTCTCCTCCTCTCTCCAGAAAATCGAAAAAGCCGCCAACAAAGCCATGCAGAAATTCCTCGACAACCTCGGTATTGAGGGATAAATGGGATTTCCGGGAAAACCTTTTTGCAAAAAGGTTTTCCCGGACCCTTTCCAAAAAACTTCAATCTATATATAAAACAAAGTTGGATGCAAATCGTTCGAAACGACGTACGTTCTGTCGACTGTACGTCATTCCGAAGGGTCTGCACCCAACTTTGTCATTTATTTAGCCCAAAAAGGTTTTGGAGAGGGGTTCGGGGAGGACCTTTTCCTTAAAAAGGTCCTCCCCGAGAAACTTCATTTCTTATTTCTGATCCGCCTTACTCAGCATTACGTTGACGATGATGCCGAGGATGAGGGCGGTTGCGATGGCGGTGATGGTGATCTGACCGAAGCTGAGGGTGAGGCCGCCGATGCCGCAGATGAAGATGGTGGAGACGACGAAGAGGTTGCGGTTCTGTTCGAGGTCGACGTTCTTGATCATCTTGAGACCGGAGACGGAGATGAAGCCGTAGAGGGCGATGCAGATGCCGCCCATGACGCACGGCGGGATGGAGTCAACGATCGCAACGAACGGAGAGAGGAACGCGATCAGGAGTGCGCCGACCGCTGCAGTGACGATGGTCGCAACGGACGCGTTTCCGGTGATCGCTACGCACGCGACGGATTCGCCGTAGGTGGTGTTCGGGCAGCCGCCGAAGAACGCACCGGCCATGGAGCCGACGCCGTCACCGAGGAGGGTACGTGCGAGACCCGGGTCTTCGAGGAGATCCTTTTCGATGATGCTGGAAATATTCTTATGGTCGGCGATGTGTTCCGCGAATACAACGAACGCAACGGGGATATAAGCCGCCGCGATGGTGCCGATATACTGACCGGAGAGTTCGCCGAACGCGCCGAACGCCTTCACGAAGGTGAACGAAGGAACGGCGAAGAACGTGGAGAGGGCGACCTTGCCGTCCACGAGGAGGTTCGAGAAGTAGGAGAAGTCGATGATCTTGAGGGAATCGATGCCTGCCGCGAAGCCGATGACGGTGAAGATCGCGGAGACCGCGTAGCCCGCGCCGATGCCGATGATGAACGGGATCAGCTTCGCGGTCTTCCTGCCGAAGGTGGACGCGAGGATGGTCACGAAGAGGGTGACGAGCGCGCAGAGGACGCAGACGAGCGGGCTTGCCGCGACGACGCCGTCGACGTAGACTTCGCCGGTCTGTGCATCGCCGACAGCGTTGCCGGCGAGGGAGAGACCGATGATCGCAACGGTCGGGCCGATAACGACGGGGGGCATGAGCTTATTGATCCAGTTTACGCCGACCTTGCTGACGACGAGAGCGATGACGACGTAAACGAGGCCTGCCATGACCGCACCGATGATCATACCGAGATAACCGAGAGCAATGGAGGTCGCGCCCGCGAACGCCGCGAACATGGAATTGATGAAAGCGAAGGAGGAGCCGAGGAAAACGGGGCTCTTGCGCTGGGTGAAGAGAACATAGACGAGGGTACCGCAACCGGCACCGAAGAGAGCCGCCGCGGGGCTCATTTCGTTTCCGACGATGACCGGAACGACGAGGGTAGCCGCCATGATCGCGAGGAGCTGCTGGATCGCAAGGACGATCAGCTGACCGAATTTCGGCTTATCGCCGGGCTGATAGACGAGTTTCATAAGACCTCCAGTTGGTTTATTGAAATTTTTGCACCGGAAGCTTCCGGCTGTGCAACCGGGACATAAAAAAAGTCTTACCGCAAGGTAAGACTTGTATTCATTCCGACCTTGCCGATCCGATCGCACGGGAGGAAGCTCGCTTTTGATGTCGGTTCAGTATACCACACTTCGACATATTCTGTCAATAGTTTTGGCGGTTTTTATTAATATTTTACTGGAATACTCACAGGATGTCTGCGAGTGCAGACCGGACGTTGTCCTACGCGGACGGCGCACAAGAGGGCGAGTCGTCGCCCTCTTGTGAATCACCCCGACCAGAGGAAGGATCCTCTGGACACCTCTTGTTCTTGCAGTTGGGCAATATAAAATACCACCGACACGTACATACGGTGTAAGGGTTGCGCAGATATAGGCTAACCGCGGAATAGATTTATGCTTCCGGCGAGAAGCCGGACGAAAAACATAGCCCCCGCGGTTAGCGCTACGTCCGAGGGGAAGAGTCCAGAGGAGGGGACCCTTCCCCTCCTCTGGCGCGCGAGTTTCCAAAGAGGCTTCGCGCGAAAGCCTCTTTGGCGCCCGCCCCGCGCAGGGGCATAAAATTTGAAAAACGCCCGCAGGGCGTTTTTCTTCCTTATTATTTAATAAAAGAATAAGTCACACAATCACTCCGGCTTCGAAGAGCTTGCCTTCGTAGGTGCGGAGATACTCCTCCTTCGTGCCGAAAAACCGCGGTTCGTCCGCGGACGCCAGATGCAGAATGTGCGTCGCCAGACGGAACACCGCCGTCGCGTCGTCCGATACCATCACCACCGGCATCCCGACCATGCAGATCGTCTCGATCAGATCGTACATCTCGTCCGACGATCCCTTGTCAAGCCCGTGTACCGGGTCGTCCAGAAGCAGCAGCTTCTTCGCCGCGCATAATGCGCGCGCAAGCAGAACCTTCTGCTGCATCCCGCCGGAAAGTTCCGAGAATTTCCGTTTCTCAATGTCCGCAATGCCTACCAGATGCAGCCGCTCCGACGCAATCTGACGGTCGTGCTTCGTGAAGAACGGCAGACGCCCGCGGCGCAGACAGCCCGCCATCACAACGTCGCGTACCGTCGTGCTCATGTGCGCATCGCGTACCTGCGGCAGACAGCCGATGTCGTTCTTCGTCACACCCGGAGCGTAAACAACGCTTCCCTCCATCGGAACTTCCGTGCCGAGCATCAGACGCAGCACCGTGCTGCGTCCGCTGCCGCTTCCGCCGATAACGCAGAGACAGTCCCCTTCGTGCAGGGTGAAATTCACGTTCCGGCTCACCGGACGGCCGTCGTGTCCGAACGTTACATGGTCAAACGTCAGAATCGGTTCCGCCATGTCAGTCTGTCCCCTTCGCATAGGTCACCGCCGCGATGACGCCGCGTCCCGTGGAACGCCCGTCGCCGTTGATGTCGTCAAACGCGATTTCGCGGATGTACGGTGCAATGTCGTCCGGCTCCGCGCCGTTGATCCGGATGTTCTTCAGTTCAACCGAGCCGATCTCACAGCTCACGTACGGGTCGAATACCTCCACTTCCCCGTTTCCGGAAATGCAGGACTTCGGTCCCGCGCAGAACAGGTACGACAGCGGATATTTTTCCGGATACAGCGTCAGGTCGATGTTCTCGAAGAACAGATGCCCGATGTTCGAACCGAATTCGAAGCCCGCGAACGCGCCGCGCACGGGATCGGATTCCCGGTATTCGCGGAAGCCGTCGATGGGGGCGTTCAGGTCGATCGTGATGTCCTCGAAGAACAGGTAGTCCCCGCTGCCGGGACCGCCGCGTTCGGGTTCGCCGCCCACGATTCTGTACGCCGGGGTCTGGTAGTACAGCTTGAACGTGTTGATGCCGCGGACGTTTCTGATGATTGCGTCGAACAGACCGCAGTCGACGGACGAACCGTCGTCGTAATAGTAGATGCCCGGTTCGATGCGCATCGCCTTGTAGCCGCTGTCCGCCGACAGTTCGAGATTTTCGCAGAGAACCGTCTTCATCGGTCCGAAATCCACGGACGAATTCTGCCAGTCGTACATGTTCAGCGCGACGAGGTCGTCGCCGACCTGACCGCGCACGTTCGTGACGGAGACGTTTTCGGTATTGCCGTTGAGGTGGAGACCGTCCGCATAGCACCGTTCAAAGGTGATGTTGTCGATGTGGATGTTCCGGATGTCGCCTGTCTGCACGGCAAATCCGGCGCAGTGGGCAAAGGTCATGTCGGTGAGGGTCAGTCCGTCCATGTTGTTGAAAAACATGCAGGTGGATACACCGTAATAGCTGCGCTCCATGTCAAACATGCCCGTGCGTCCGTAGCCGGCACGTCCGGTCATGGATTCTTCCCAGCGTCCGCCGCGGATGGCGATATTGCAGTCACGGACGTCCGTATCAATGGGGGCATGGGTGCCGTCGGCGGTGTTCGCGTTGCGGAACATGAGGGTACGCACGCCCTGCATCAGGCGGATCACGGCGCCGTCCGCTTCGATGCGGCGGTTCGACGGGATGAGAATGGGGCGGTCGATATAATACGGTTCGTCCGACGCGGGAATGCGGAGGATCTCGTTTTCGTCAAGCGCTTTCTGAACGGCGTCCGACCACACGGTGACCTCGGTATCCCCCTGCATGCCGGGACGGGTGAGGCAGCGGTAATCGGTGAGGGATGCCGCCTTCGTGAGAGCATCCTGCGCGGCACGGTTGTCCCGCTTCATCTGTTCCAGGGCTGCGTAAATCTGAACTTTTCTCGGATTCATGTTGACCTCCATGGTTCACGTTCTTTCTCTCGTACGTTTCGCGAAGTTGGCGTTCGCGCACGCTTTTTTGTAGATTTCCTCGGTCGCGAAGCTGAGCTTTGTGATCGCGTCGCGTTTCGTGAGGTAGAGCCAGTAGCTTTCGTCGCCGGTGGAAATATCGACGCAGTCGCCGCGTCCGCGGTAGTCGTACTCGATGTGCATACTGTACAGGTCGAGCGGCGCCTTTTCGACGACGGTATCCTCGCCGTAGGCCTTGCATTCGATCCGCGTTCCGTCGGGCGTCTGGATCAGCTTGCCCATGCCGTGCTTATAGAATTTCGTCCAGTTCGGCAGGGTCTCGACGCGCACGTCGTCCTCGAAATAATACGTACCGTCCTCGATTTCACGCCGGACACATTCCCTTTCCCATCTGCTCCAGTCGGGGATATGGGAGAATTCGGTTTCACCGGACAGCGCTTCCATCTGCCCGTACTCGTTCTGACGCCAGCGCTTGCCGCATTTTTCGCACCACAGTTCGCATCCGGCGGAATCCATACGGAATTCCTCGCCGCACGCGGGGCATTTGTACAGCAGGCAGTGGAGCCCTTCCGCACGGTCGGGGTGGTCGATGACGACTTTGTTTTCGAGCTGCCAGCGGTAGTCGTCGTATTCGAACGCCTCGCGGATGCGTCCCATGAACTCGTCCGCGGACAGGGATTTGATCTCGTTTTCCTTCACGATCGGGAACAGGTCGGCTTCGACGCGGATGCCCTTGTTTTTATGGTTCCACTGGGGCGAAGTGACAAAATTCCCGCGGATGCGCAGAACGGCGACGGGGACGTTCATCATCCGGACGAGTCCGCCGAGGGAATCGGGGAGGAAGGACGTGCATCCGTCGAGGGAATAGCGGGTCTCGGGGAACAGGACGAAGATGCTCTTCAGCTCATGCAGGCAGTACTTCATATTGCGGATGAGGTTGATGTCCGTAACGAACTTGCGCTTGCCGAGGACGCCGAGGTGCCGCATGAGCGGCGCGGTGTAGGTATTGAACCCCTCGAGCGTCATGACGTTATTGACCGGGTAAGGATGCGTCGCCTTCAGCATGAGGTTGAAATCGACCATAGACGAATGCGTGACAAGCAGCAGGTACGGTTTCCCCTCCAGCTCCTTCATATCGTCGCTTTTGCGGATCACGGCGCCGCGCTTCTTCAGATCGGGAAAACTGACAACATACTTCGCAACGTACATGAGCCAGTACGGCTTATGCGGCTTCTTCTTGAAGTCGAACCGCTTTACGTTTTCTCTGGTTACCATGGGCTGTCTCTCCTTTGATCGTCGTGGGATATTTTGTCATTATTATAGCATATTTTTTTGAAATTGTATAGGGGGTTGACAAAATATGGAGACTGCGAGGGTGGAGTTTCCTGAGGGGAACTCCGTTTTGTTCAGCTGCACTCTGAGGCTCCCTCCGGGAGGGAGCTGTCCCGTAGGGACTGAGGGAGAACGCGTCACGATGGATTTGAATCTCTGCCGCAGGCATGCGGTTGTAGTTTTTACTTCAAACTACATAATATAACGACTCAAATTTTTAGTGACGCGTTCTCCTTCCACCACTTCGTGGTCCCCCTTCCTCCCGGAGGAAGGCTATTGAGATAACCTGACTTCACGGTCAGCGCACAAACCCATCAAAAAACCCCTCCAAACTTCAAGTCTGCATTACACAAACCGGCTACAACAGCCTAAAGAGGTTTGGAGGGTGAGTCTACAAGACTTCCTGCGGAAGTCTTAAGGGGAACCTTTCCTCTGAAAAGGTTC
>JAFQFS010000021.1 GCA_017398585.1 Clostridia bacterium | reverse complement strand
TTTGAAAAAAGGTACTCCCCGGACCCCTCCCCAAAAACTTTCGGACTGGGAAGGGACAAGGATTTTTGCTTAACCGTTGATGTATCGTTCGTAATAAAATAAATATTGCTGGGCGATGCCGGCGTATTTTCCGAGGGATTTCACGTCAAATCCGTCCGGAAAATGGCGTTCGAGGGATTTTTTTATCCACACATCTACGGGGAACGCCTCCGTTTTGCCGAAGCCGTACAGCAGGACGCACGCACTGACCTTCGGGCCGACGCCGCGGATGGTACGGAGCGCCGCATCGCAGACGTTGTAGTCGTCACACGACAGGATTTCGTCAAGATTGATCTCGCCGGACGCGACCCTGCACGCCGCGTCGTGGATGTATTTCGCGCGGAAACCGGTGCGCAGAGCGAACAGATTGTCCACGCCCGCATCCGCGAGGGCTTCCGGCGTCGGGAAACTGCCGTTTTCTCCGTACGTTTCGCACAGCGCGCGGATGATCTTTTTGATGCGCGGAATGTTGTTGTTCTGTGAGACGATGAACGAGATCAGCGTTTCGAACGGATCCTGCCGCAGGATGCGGATGCCGCGTCCCGCTTCGACCGCCGCCGTCATGACGGCGCGGTCACGTTCGTTCGGCATCGCGTCGATGAGGAACCGGTCGATCGCGTCGTAATCCTCGTCCAGTGCGAGATAATGCCGCCACCGGAGTTCGAACTGCTCGCGGGAAACATTGTACAAATGGATCGTGCCGGGCACGGTCTGCTCAACCGCGATCCGACAGCCGAACGCCGTCCCCGCAAAGGTGACGTCGTTCACCGGATCAAACCGGAACGCCTGCCCGCAGTCAAACGTCTTCGCCGCGGAAAAACTGCCGCATCCGCCGACGGTCACACACGGGATTTCCGCCGCACCGTCGAAAAATGTGCGCAGATGTTCCGGTACAGGAAAAAAACTTTCGTTTTGGATATACGCCATATCTGTTATAGATTCAAGTTTTTTGGATGGGGTTTGGGGAAACCTTTTTCGAAAAAAAGGTTTCCCCAAAAACTTTACTTTGTCGCGGTGATATAAGGCCAGTATGCCTTCATGTAATCCACACCGGACCAGATGGTCATGATCGTCATTGCGGCGATGGTGATGTAAGAGAGGAGGTGCATTTCGGTGAACAGCGGGAAGGGGAGGATGACGGGTTCGAGGAGGATCGCGACGATGCAGACCATCTGCAGAGTCGTCTTCACCTTGCCGAGCCATGCCGCCGCGACGACGATGCCGGACTTGCCCGCAACGACGAGACGGAGAGACGTTACCGCGAATTCACGGAAGATTACGATGGCCGCTGCCCATACGAAGACGGGGCGGAGATAGTCGAAGCGGACAAGGATGCCGAGCATGGCCGCCATAACGAGGAATTTGTCCGCGAGGGGATCCATAAATTTACCGAAGTCGGTGATGAGGTTGTATTTTCTTGCGATTTTGCCGTCGATCATATCGGTCAGCGAGGTAATCGCGAAGACGATCGCGGTGGAGAGGCGCATTGCGGTGTCGGATATCGGGAGGTTTACGCACAGCAGAACGAGGAACACCGGCACCATGCAGATGCGGAACATAGTCAGTTTGTTGGGCAGATTCATAAGTCAGTCGCTCCCTTCTCAGATGTTCAGGAAGTTCAGCAGCGCTTCGCCGACGAGGTCGTAGTCCATCGCGTCGGTGATCTTGACGTCGATCATTTCGCCCTCGGCAATGCGGAGCTGCGGGTTGTTCGTGGTGAACCAGATCTTGCCGTCGATGTCTGCCGCTTCGGCGAAGCTGCGGCCGTAGTGGGATTCCGCAACGGGGTCGAAGCCTTCGCACATGACGCGGATGGTCTTGCCGACGCGGGTTTCGTTGAAGCTTTCACTGACGGGAAGCTGGGTCTGCATGAGGATGTCGTAGCGGTCCTGCTTGACCTGTTCGTCGATCTGATTTTCGAAATCGTACGCGGGGGTATCCTCTTCGCGGGAGTACGGGAATGCGCCGAAACGTTCGAACTTTGCTTCCTTGATGAATTCACAGAGTTCGCGGAAGTCCTCTTCCGTTTCGCCCGGGAAGCCGACGATGGCGGTGGAGCGGAGAACGATGCCGGGGACTTCGCGGCGGAGTTTTGCGACGGTCTCGCGGATCATTGCGGAGTCGCCGTGGCGGTTCATCGCGGTGAGCATGTTGTCGGAGATGTGCTGGATCGGGATGTCGATGTACTTCACAACGCGCGGGTTGTCACGGATTTCGGCGACGAGTTCATCGGTGATCTTGTCCGGGTAGCAGTACAGGAGACGGATCCACGGAATTTTCGTGGCGTCGCAGATGCCGCGGATGAGTTCGGGCAGGCAGTAGCTGCCGTAGAGGTCGATGCCGTACGCGGAGGTATCCTGCGCGATGAGGTTGAGCTCCTTGATGCCCATGGCGTCGAGTGCGGTCGCTTCTTCTACGATGTCGCGCATGGTGCGGCTGCGCATTTTGCCGCGGATCGAGGGGATCGCGCAGTAGGTGCAGCGGTTGGAGCATCCTTCCGCGATCTTGAGATATGCCATATGGTCGCCGGTGGTGACGATGCGTTCGCCGCCGAGTTCGACGGTTTCCTTGTCATCGAAGCAGGTATAGCGTTTCTTGCTCTTGCCCTTCTTGCCGGCGTTCGCCATGACGGAATTGACCGCTTCCGTGATCTTGTGGATGCCGCCGACGCCGAGAACCGCGTCAACTTCGGGAAGTTCCTTGATGATCTCTTCGCGGTAGCGTTCCGCGAGGCATCCGGTAACGACGATTCCCTTCAGAGTGTGGTGCTTCTTGAGCCATGCGACGTCGATGATGTTGTCGATGGACTCCTTCTTCGCGCTTTCAATGAACGCGCAGGTGTTGATGATAACAACATCGGCTTCGCTTTCCTCGGGAGTGATTTCATAGCCCGCGTCCATGAGGTGGTGGAGCATGACCTCGGTATCGCAGAGGTTTTTGGAACATCCCAGAGAGATGAATCCGACTTTTACGGTTTTTGCCATGATATATAGAACCTTTCAGTTTTCTGATCGTGATAGAATCATTATAACATAAAAATAAGAAGATATAAATAAGGAATTACGAAAAAATTTAAAAGAAAAATCGTTCCCCGTACAAAGGAACGATTTTTTATCGTTTTTTCCGCCGATTCCGGATCTCGTTGAAAATCATGCCGGAGGAAAAACCAAGCCGCATAAGGGAGGAGACGGCTTTTTTCATGTCCGCCGCGTCCGTTTCTTCGATGTCCGGGAATTTCCGGTCGATGTTGTACGCGAGTGCGTCGGTGAAATCCTCGTCGGGAATTGCCTGAACTGCCGCATCTGCGTCCTTGCTGCTGTAACCGTGTGCCATCAGATCGGTTTTGATCCGTCGGGGACCGTGGTGCTTCGTGCGTACTGCCGCTTCCGCGATCCGCTGGCACTGTACTGCCTCGTCGAGGTAACCGCGCTTTTTCAGCAGATGTACCGCGCTGCCGATCGCTTCTTCGGAAAACTTCCTCTTCAGCTTCATCCGCAGGTCGTGTTCGCTTTTGTCGCCGGATGACAGGATCCGCGCGGCTTCCAGTACCGCTTCAGTCATTTCCGCGAGCCGGTGCAGATCGTCGTACTCCGCTTCGCCGATCGGGTGCCCCTGTGCGGCGGCGCACGTTTCGTCGGACGGCATATCCGGCAGATATTGCCCGCAGAACTTCTTCCAGTTCCGCAGGGACATCCGCAGTCCTTCGGAATTTACCGACACCGCATCCGGTGCAAGAACCACATACACCATGCCGTCCTTGATAAAAACAGTTTGGATAATCATAAATAATCCCTTTTGTTTGAAAAGGTTTTGGAAGGGGTTCGGGGAAACCTTTTCCTTAAAAAGGTTTCCCCGCCTGCTTCATTCTTCCAGAATCTCTCCGTCCTTCACGTGGCGGAAGGTGATGTTCCCCGACTTGTTTGACGGGATGATGTCCGGTTCGCAGGAAGTGACGATGATCTGACGTCCCTCGAGCGAGCCGAGGATGTAGTTCCGGCGGGACTCGTCCAGCTCGGAAAACACGTCGTCGAGCAGGATCGCGGGGTATTCCCCTCCGAGTTTTTTCGAAATTTCCGCCTCCGCCAGCTTGATCGACAGAACAATACTGCGCTGCTGTCCCTGCGAAGCGTAGAGTTTTGCCTCTTTTCCGTTGAGGGAAAGGCGGATGTCGTCCTTGTGGATGCCCCAGAGGGTGGAGCCGACGATGATCTCACGGTCGATGTTGGAGGTCAGCTTTTCGTACAGGACTTCCAGCGAGGCGGTGGGTTCCTCCGCGAGATTCGACAGCGGCGTCGGCATATTGTCGGTGAGACCGTGCGAGGTATAGGTCAGGTCGGGGGTCTCGCGTCCGCCGGTCATACCGTCGAAGTAGCGGGCGACGGCTTCGGAGAGGTACGCGGCGTATTCCGCGCGGTATGCGGCAATCCACGAACCGTAGATTGCCATCTGACGTGCGTAGACGTCCCATTCGGCATCGGTGACGCGGGTACCGGATGCGGCGTTTTTTAGGAGCGTGTTCCGTTCCGCAAGGACTTTGGTATAGCGCCGGAGGTAGGTGAGGTAGGTCTGCGAGAGCTGGGAGATGGCGATATCGAGGAAGGTTCTGCGTTCGAGCGGACCGCCCGTGACCATCGTGAGGTGCGCGGGACAGAAGAGGACGGCGCGGAAGCTGCCCATCATTTCGGAAGTGGAGGACAGCGGTGCGCCGTTCCGGGTGAGGTGTTTTTTCCCGGTTTTCGGGATAACGGCCTCGAGGGTGGTATCGTTATCGTACCCGTCACGCCGGAAGGAGAGTTTCGCACGGGTGAAGTCGCATCCGAACCGGATGAGTTCGCGGTCCTTGGTCCCGCGGAAGGAACGTCCGCGGGCGAAGTAATAAATGCCCTCGAGGATATTCGATTTTCCCTGAGCGTTCATTCCCCAGAGGACGTTGATGCCCTCGCCGAGGGATACGGCGCACTCGCTCATATTGCGCCAGTCGGTGTATTCGACGTGCGAGACGGTCATGGTGATGTCACTTTCGGAAAGTTTACAAAGTTTTGGGTGTCCAGACTTTACGTTTGGATTTAATAGGAAGAAAAACGCCTGAAGGCGTTTTTCAAATTTTATGTGCCTGCGCGGCACGGCTGCACAAAGGAGGTTCACGGAGTGAACCTCCAGTCCTCGCGCGGGACCTCTTGTGAATCACCCGCGCAAAGGGGGTTCCCCCTTTGATTCTCCTTGCGTTTCTGCAGCTGATGAGTTGAGAATACCCCCGACACGTTTGTACCGGTGCAGGGGTGGAGCAGATTATGCGCTGACCGCGGGGATGTATTTTTTCTTTGGTCGGCTGACGGAAGGTGTGTTCTGACAATCTGCAGCTGACTTTGTCTTTTTTGTTTGAAAGTTTTTGAAGAGGGGTTTAGGGAGGAACTTTTTCTAAAAAGTTCCTCCCCAATAATTTCCCTTTTATTCTTCGTCCTCTCCGAGGTCGAGGAGGCGGATGTCGAGTTCTTCGTCGTCGCCCATGTCGTCGTCGAGGGAATCCTGTTCCATGTCGGGAGCACGGCCGTTTTCCTTGATCTTAGCTTCGAGTTCCGCTTCGAGAGCAGGGTCGTTTCCGATGTATTTCTTCGCGTTGTCGCGGCCCTGTGCGATGCGGGTACCTTCGTAGGAATACCACGAACCGCTCTTTTCGAGGAAGCCGAGTTCCGTTGCGATATCGACGATTTCACCGGTCTTGGAAATACCTTCGCCGTAGAGAATGTCGAATTCCGCGCTCTTGAACGGCGGTGCAACCTTATTCTTGACGACCTTGCACTTGGTATGGTTACCGAGGACTTCCGAGCCGTTCTTGATCGCTTCGCCCTTACGGATCTCGATACGGACGGATGCGTAGAACTTCAGTGCGCGGCCGCCGGGTGTGGTTTCGGGGTTGCCGTAGATGACGCCGACCTTTTCGCGGAGCTGGTTGATGAAGATCACGATGCAGTTCGTCTTGCCGATGATACCGGAGAGCTTACGGAGTGCCTGCGACATCAGGCGTGCCTGAAGACCTACGTGGGACGAGCCCATGTCGCCGTCGATTTCCTGCTGCGGAACGAGCGCGGCAACGGAGTCGATGACCACGATGTCGATCGCGCCGGAACGGACGAGTGCTTCGCAGATCTCAAGGCCCTGTTCGCCGGAGTCCGGCTGGGAAACGAGGAGGTTGTCGATATCAACGCCGAGTGCGGCTGCGTATACGGGGTCGAGCGCGTGTTCCGCGTCGATGAACGCCGCTTCGCCGCCGGTCTTCTGGACTTCCGCGATCGCGTGGAGTGCGAGGGTTGTTTTACCGGAAGATTCAGGGCCGTACACTTCAATGATACGTCCGCGCGGGAGACCGCCGATGCCGAGTGCCATGTCGAGGGTGATGGAACCGGTGGAGACGGCGGAAACATTCATGCGGGGGTTATCACCCATCTTGATGATGGTTCCTTTGCCGAAACTCTTTTCAATCTGGCTGATCGCGGTGTCGAGTGCCTTTTTCTTTTCTTCGGGGGTGCGGTCAACGGAGAGATCTACGGTCTGCTTTTTATTGGTTGCTTTTGCCATTCGTTTTAATATTCCTTTCAGCTGTCAATAAGATGGTCGTCCGGATCGTACACAATACGAACGTTGTTTCGTTATCTATATTATAATATAAATCGCGCGGAATATCAATAGGCTAGCAGAAAATTCACAAAGTATTCTTATATGGATATCCATAAAATGGGATTATCCGAAGATTGCCTTTACGATGTCGTCCGCGTCGATGTCGTAGAGACTCTCGCAGACGGGACGGAGAGCCGACGCCATTTCCCGGCGGGTATAGCTGACACCGGTGAGGTTTGCGGCGATGTTTTCCGCCGCTTCGCCGGCAAAAAAGTCTCCGCGGATGCCGGCAGACTGAATGACGTTGTTTTTTACCGTCAGTCCGAGTTCGATTGTGCCGCCCGCGAGGTGGAGTTCGTGTTCGATTTCGAACTTCGGGTTTGCTCCGAAGTTCCATTTCGGGTCGGCGAACTTCGTTTCCGCCAGTTCACGGATGCGAGCGCAGTCTTCCGCGGTGAGAGAATACGTCCGGTCGGTCATGCGTGCGGCGAGGGTGTCGCGGAATTCCGTATCCGTCATGTCTTCGGGGAGATGCGGACGGATGTTCGTCACCCGTTCGCGGACGGATTTGATCGCCTTGGAGGTGATTTTGTAGTCCTTTGGGGTGGTTGCGCGGACCATTTTGTCGATGTCCGTATCGAACAGGAGAGTACCGTGGTGAACGGTCACGCCGTTTTTCTTGTACTGTGTATTGCCGCTGATTTTGTACCCGCGCTCGCTTCCGGCAGGGTACAGGGCAATGTCGTTGCGGCCGGTGGCGCGGACGTCGAGTCCCATCGAACGGAGGGCATCCGTGATCGGCTGCATGAACCGTTCGAATTCGATGGCATCGCCCGCATCGCGGGTGATGAACGTGAACTGCCAGCCGCCGAGATCGTGGTAGACCGTACCGCCGCCGGACATCCGGCGTGCGACGTGGATGCCGTGTGCGGAGGTGTAAGCGAGGTCGACTTCCTCGAGGGTGTTCTGGTATTTCCCGACGATGACGGACGGTTCGTCACGCCAGAGCATGAAGATGTCACTGTTCAGGTTACGTTCGGTCGCGAAGTAGTATTCGCAGGCGAGGTTTTCGTAGGGAGTGATATAGTCGGGGAGAATGCAGATCATGCGTCCACCTCGGCAATGGCGATGACGGCGCCGCAGAGAAGCTCGTCCCCCTCTTCCGCGTTCAGTGAGACGATGATCATGTCCCGTTCCGCTTCGATTTCGGTAACGACTTTGTTGTATTCGATCTCGCACAGAATGTCGCCTGCGGAGACGGTGTCGCCCTCCTCAACGTTCCACTGGCAAAGGAAGCCGGTTTCCATATCGTCGTTGAGTTTGGGCATAGTGATTTCGATTTTCATATAAAATGAAGTTTCACGGAGACTTACGCAGTAAGTCCCGTCCCCTTTCAAAAAACTTTATACCGGAAAAGGAATTATTGTAAGAGCAGATTTACGGTTTTACTGTCGGTGACGGCGGATAATTCTTCCGGATTCATGCGGACTCCGATGAGATTTTCCACAGGATGTTCTCCGTGTACGGCGGTGATGATGCCGTTTTTTACGTCGACGGAGAATGTGCCGCAGTCTTTGGTGAATGCGGGGGATTTAGCGAAGTTCCACTCCCACGTCCTGTATTTGGTATCGCGGAGGTGTGTGATTTCGGAGGTTTCATCGTCTGTGAACGTGTGGATTTCCGCGTTTTCTCCGCAGAGTGCAGTTTTCAGGTGTTCCGCAAACGCGGCGATGTCCATATCATTTTTCAGATACGGACGCAGGTTGCACACCGGCGAAGGATTGCTGCGGATTGCCTTCGACTGTACGTCCGCGCTGGCGTGTCCGGTGATCTCGGACAGGACGGTCAGGTCGGCATCAAAAAGCAGGGTGCCGTGGTGCATGACGCGGTTCTTAACGACGGACTGCGCGTTTCCGCTGACTTTGTACCCGTCCACGGTGATGTCGAACGAATCTCCCATCTTTGCGGGGATGCCGAGGTCACGGAGTACCGCGATGACGGGCGTCAGAAAGCGTTCGTAATCGGGGGAATTCTCGCCACGGTCGGAGATCATCGTGAAGTTGAGGTTTCCTTCGTCGTGATAGACGGTGCCGCCGCCGCTGTTGCGGCGTACGAGCGTGATGCCGCGGCGGAGGGTTTCCGCAACAGAAACTTCGCCGTACGCGTTCTGGAATTTCCCGATGACAACGGTCGGTGCACTTTTCCACAGCATGAGAAGGTCGCCTTCGGTCACGCGGGTAAGAAGGAATTCCTCCGCCGCGAGATTTTCGGCAGCGGAGGTTGATGTTGAGGGGATGTAGATCATGGTTTGTCGAGTTCGTGATGGTAAGTATAGTAACAAACGGCGTAGATGACATAAAACAGAAGAAAGATGCCGGGAAATACGAGGATATCGGGGAAAACATTCCTTCCGCCGCTTGTCAGAAATACAATGGTCATGTAGGCATAAGGGATAATGCCGGTAATCAGTCCGACGGGAATCGTTCCGTCAAAGCAAAGCAGAACGCCGCTCAGAACGGACAGTCCGGAGAAAATCCAGACATTCAGCGATACATTCGTAATGTGCCAGCCTGTATTCATCGGGTTTCCGATATCTGTGCCGCCGATATACAGTATAAACAGCCAGAAAATAACCGGCAGGAATCCGAGGATTTTCCGGATCATACTCAGTCGGGATTGCGTTCGCCGAGGACGATGCGGTACTTCTGGTAGAAGCTTTCGTAATAGCCGCCGTCGAGGGCTTCGCGGATCTTCTTCATGAGGTCGTTGTAGAAGTAGAGGTTGTGCAGAACGGCGAGTCTCATGCCGAGCGCTTCCTTCGCCTTGATGAGGTGACGGATGTATGCACGGGAATGACGGCGGCAGGCGGGACAGCCGCAGTTTTCGTCGATCGGGCGGGAGTCGTTCATGTACTTTTCGTTGAGGAGGTTCATCTTGCCGTTCCAGGTGAACAGGTTGCCGTGGCGCGCGTTTCTCGAGGGCATGACACAGTCGAAGAAGTCGATACCACGGTGTACGCCTTCGACGATATTGACCGGCGTGCCGACGCCCATCAGGTAGCGCGGCTTGTCTTTCGGCATGGACGGTTCGACGGCTTCGATGATGCGGTACATTTCTTCGGTTTCTTCACCGACGGCAAGACCGCCGATCGCGTAGCCGGGGAGGTCGAGTTCGCGGATCTGTTCCATGTGGCGGACACGCAGGTCGGCGTAGGTACTGCCCTGGTTGATGCCGAACAGGAGCTGACCGGGGTTGATGGTGTCTTCGAGCTGGGAGAGACGGTAGAGTTCTTCCTTGCATCTGCGGAGCCATCGGGTGGTACGGTCGCAGGAATTGCGGGTGTAGTTGTATTCGGCGGGATTTTCGATGCATTCGTCAAACGCCATTGCGATGGTGGAACCGAGGTTCGACTGGATACGCATGCTTTCTTCCGGACCCATGAAAATGCGCTTGCCGTCGATGTGGGAGGCGAAGTACACGCCTTCTTCCTTGATGCGGCGCAGACCTGCGAGGGAGAAGACCTGGAATCCGCCGCTGTCGGTGAGGGTCGGCTTGTCCCAGCCGGTGAACTTCTGTAAGCCACCCTGATCGTGAACGAGACGGTCGCCCGGACGGATGTGGAGGTGGTAGGTGTTCGAGAGCATGACCTGGCAGTTAACGTCCATGAGGTCGTACGCGGAAACGCCGCCCTTGATGGCTGCGCAGGTCGCAACATTCATGAAGATCGGGGTTTCGATTTCGCCGTGAGGAGTGATGAGACGTCCGCGGCGCGCGTTGCTGTGTTCGTCGGTTTTTATGAGAATGAACATGATTTTTGTTCTCCTGAAAAAATAGTATGGAATAACGTGGCCGGAATCAGCCGCGTTCAAATTGCCGTTCGATTGAAGTTTTCCTGATTTCAAACGCCACCGGACGTCCGTGCGGACAGGTGCGGATGACGGAACCGGTTCCGTTTGGTTTAATCAGTAAACGATCGCAGATCCATTTGATGTGCGCCGTGTCGTAAATGCGTCCGCCTTTGATCGCCGCCTTACAGGATGCCTGCCACAGGCGGGATTCGAAAAATTCCGCCGCCGCCGATTCCACGCTCGCCGTCACGTCGGAAAGGCGGGAGACAAGCGTTGTGAAAAGCACCGCCGCTTCGTCCTGTGAGAGTTCGCCGGGGATCTGCGTGATCGACGCTTTCTGTGACGCCGCCGTCTGCGGGGTCACGGTAAAGTCGAAGCCGAGGGAGAGAATCTGTTCGCCGTATTCGGCGAGGGCATCCGCTTCGGCGTTGGAGACGGTCAGTTCATAAGGCGCGAGAAGCATCTGTCCGGTCTTCTCGCGTTTGCGCATCCGGCGGCAGAGCTCGTCGAACAGGATTCGTTCGTGTGCCGCGTGCTTGTCGATCATCAGCAGACGGTCTTCGAGCTGTACGATGACGTAGCAGTTGTACGCCTCACCGAGGATGATGTATTCGGGGATCTCCTCGGATTCCTCCGGTGCCGGAATGGATTCCGGTTCCGGACGCTTTTCCGGTTCTGCGGTGTTTTCCGAGGGATGTCCGGACGGTTTTTCCGCCGCAAATGTTTCCTGCACCGGAACTCCGGTGTTTTCCACAGGAAGTTTTTCCGGCGCGGGAGTTTCCTGTGCCGGAGGTTCCGCCGGTTTTTCTGATTTCGGCGGCAGCTCCGTTTTGTCCATTGCTTCGCGGTGAAGGTGCATCATGTCGAGGTAGGAAACGGCGCTTCCGTCGGGCATGACCGGGCGCGGTGGTTCTTTCGGGTTGACCGACCGCTGTGCCGGCGTGATGCTGATCTGCCGCGCCGCCATATTGGACGACGGCTTTCTGTCCACGGGAATGAAAGCATTTTTCAGCTCTCCCGCCGTCATTCCCGAGACGCGCGGCTGGACGGAACCGGAACTGTACGGTTTTGCGGACGGTTCCAGATTCTGTATGGGTTTCTGCGGACCGTCCGTTTTCTGAGAAGCGATGTTTCCGCCGAGGGCGCGTCCCATCTGCAGTTCCGGACGCTTCACTTCCGTTTCGAGCGCCGTCAGTACGGCGTAATACACCGCGTCAAAGATGAGCTTTTCGTTCGCAAACTTGACTTCGAGCTTCGCCGGGTGGACGTTGACGTCGACGGCGGCGGGGTTCAGGCCGATGTTCAGCACGCATGACGGGAATTTGTCCGAGGGGATCTTCGACGTGTACGCCTGCTCGAGCGCCGCCGAGGCGGTTTTGCTCTTGACATAGCGGCCGTTGATAAAGAAATTCTGCATGTTGCGGTTTGCGCGGACCAGGTCGGACTCGGAGACGTACCCGGTGATGTGGATGCCGTTTTCTTCGCGGTCGACTTTGAGCAGGCGCTTGGCGGTGTCCTTGCCGAAGAGTGCCCAGATGGTCTCGGAAAGGTTTCCGTTTCCGGCGGTCATGAACTTGATCTCACCGTCGCAGATGTATTTGAGGGAGATATCGGGGCGGGAGAGGGCGATCTTTTCGACGACCGCTCCGACCGCGATGGCTTCCGTGGAGTCTTTTTTGAGAAATTTGCGCCGTGCCGGGACGTTGAAGAACAGATCCTCGACGATCACGGTCGTGCCGTCGGCACAGCCGGTCTCGGTGACGGAGGTAATCTCGCCGCCTTCGGATTCAAGCAGGGCGCCGAAGGGACTGTCCTTCGGTTTCGAGAAAATACGCAGCTTCGAGACGGACGCGATCGCTGCCAGCGCTTCGCCGCGGAAGCCGAGCGTGGTGATATCGGAGAGATCGTCGGCGGTGCGGATCTTGCTGGTCGCGTGTCGGAGGATGGAAGTCGTGAGGTCGTCGGTGTCCATTCCGCAGCCGTTGTCCGCCACACGGATGAAGGTCACGCCGCCGCGCTGGATCTCGATGGTGATGGCAGTGCTTCCGGCGTCGAGCGCGTTCTCGAGCAGCTCCTTCACGACGGAAGCCGGACGGTCAACAACCTCGCCGGCGGCAATAAGGTTCGCGACGTCAAATCCGAGTATGTTGATGTTTCCCATTTAGAGGAGATATGATTTCTCGGGGAAAACTTTTTTGAAAAAAAGTTTTCCCCGAACCCCTTTCAAAAAACTTTAGACTGGATAGGTTATAATAAAAATTTATTGTTCTGCTTACAGCAGTTTCTTCCATTCGTAGATGAGGTTGAGCGCTTCGATCGGCGTTAATGTGTTGACGTCGGTATTTTTCAGTTTTTCCTTGACTTCGTCGAACACTGCGTCCGTGAAGGAAAAGCTCATCATTGCCGGTTCTTCTTCGGTCTTCTTTGACTTGCGGGAGGGCTTCTTGTCCCCGTCCCCCTCGAGGGTCTTCAGAATTTCCTTCGCGCGCCGCGTGACTTCGCCGGGAACCCCCGCGAGCCGCGCTACTTCGATGCCGTAGCTGTCGTCTGTCGGTCCGGGGACGATCTTGCGCAGGAACGTAATGTCCTCGCCGCGCTTCTTTGCCGCGATGTTGTAGTTGACCACGCCGTGCAGTTCGCTCTCAAGCGTCGTCAGTTCGTGATAGTGCGTTGCGAACATCGTCTTCGCGCCGATTTTCCGCCCGACGGTGTATTCCGCGACCGCACGGGCAATGCTCATGCCGTCGTATGTGGACGTGCCGCGCCCGATTTCGTCGTAAATGATGAAGCTGCGTGACGTCGCGTTGTTCAGGATGTACGCGACTTCCTTCATTTCCAGCATGAAGGTCGATGTTCCGGAAGCAAGGTCGTCGGACGCGCCGACACGCGTGAACAGCTTGTCAACGATTCCGATGTGCGCGGAGGACGCGGGGACGAACGAGCCGATCTGCGCCATCAGCACGATCAGCGCGGTCTGGCGCATATACGTCGATTTCCCCGCCATGTTCGGACCGGTGATGAGCATCAGGCAGTTGTCCGCCGTGTCAAGATACGCATCGTTCGGGACAAAATAGGAGTCCTGTACAAAGCGTTCAACTACGGGATGCCGCCCGTCCTTGATGTCGATGACGGTACTGCCGTCCACGGTCGGGCAGACGTAGGAGTTCTGCGCGGCACATTCCGCAAGGGAGACGAACACATCCAGCATTGCGAGCGCATGGGCGCTCTGACGGATGCGGGTAGATTCACGGTTCACTGCATCGCGGATGGCGACGAACAGATCGTATTCGAGAGCCTTCAGCTTGTCGTCCGCGCCGAGGATCGTCGCTTCCATGTCTTTCAGCTCGTCCGTGATGTAGCGTTCCTTGTCGGAGAGCGTCTGTTTGCGGACGTAATTCTCCGGAACCTGGTTCGCTGCCGAACGCGGAGCTTCAATATAGTAGCCGAAGACGCGGTTGTAGCCGATCTTCAATCCCTTGATGCCGGTTTTTTCCCGCTCGGATACCTCCGCTTCATGGATCCAGTCTTTCCCGCCCGTCATGATGTAACGGAGCTGGTCGACGTCTTCGTGGTAGCCGTCGCGGATGATGCCGCCTTCGCGGACGACAAACGGGGGATTTTCCACGATCGCCGCGTCGATGGCTTCGTAAATGTCTTCGAGCGTGTCGAGCGTGCGGTGGATTTCCGCCAGCTCTCCGCTCTTTATATCCGCCAGCATCATCCGGATGTCGGGCAGAACGGATGCTGTCTGCGCGATCGCACGCAGGTCGCGGCCGCCCGCCGTCCCGTAGGATACTTTTGTGATCAGGCGTTCGAGGTCGAGAACGGACGACAGCTTCTCGCGCAGTTCCTCGCGGAGCATAAAGTTGTCGCACAGTTCGCCGACCGCCTGCTGGCGCATGTAAATCTGGGAAGCGTTTGTCAGCGGATGTTCGATCATCTGCCGCAGCATACGTGCCCCCATCGAGGTTTCGGTTTTATCGAGTACCCACAGAAGCGATCCCTTCTTCTCGCCGGAATTCATGGTTTCGCAAAGTTCAAGGCTCCGTCTGGTCGATGTGTCCATTTCAAGGAACTGCGAGGACTCGTAGTAGTTCAGATTTTTGATGTAGGACAGGTCCTTCATCTGCGTGACGGCGATGTACTTCAGCGCCGCACCTGCCGCGATCAGTGCCGCACGGGGTATCCCCGCGGTCTGCTCGGACGTGAACTGGTTTTCCGTCCGTTCGACGGCTTCGTCCGGTTCGAAGAAATTCGACGCACCTTCGGTGAGCAGGGCTTCCGTCCGGTTCTTTATGTAATCCGCCGTCTTCGGCAGCGCCTTTACAGAGGTGTTCATCAGGATCTCTCGCGCCTGATAGGTTGCAAGCTCGTTGATGACGGCATCTTCGGATGCGCCGTGCAGACGAAAATCGTGGATCGCCGTCGCCGCAACGTAGGCGGTGGAGATGTCCGTGAAACACATGCCGACGGAATCGCCGTCGAAGTAGAGCGTGGCGAGGTAATTGTTCGCTTTGTCGTTGAGAAGGTCGGTCTCGATCAGCGTACCGGGGGTGATAACGCGGATGACCTCGCGCTTTACGAGGTTTTTCGTCGCCTTCGGGTCCTCGGTCTGTTCGCAGATGGCGACCTTGTAGCCCTTTTCGATCAGTTTGCCGATGTAGGGTTCACAGGAATGATAAGGTACCCCACACATGGGCGCGCGTTCGTCTTCGCCGCAGTCGCGTCCGGTGAGGGTCAGTTCAAGCTCCGCCGATACCAGCTGCGCGTCCTCGAAGAACATTTCGTAGAAATCTCCGAGACGGTAGAAGAGGATAAAATCCTTGTATTGATTTTTGATCTCAAAGTATTGCTGCATCATGGGAGTCATAACGGTTGTACCTCGGTAAGATATAGGATAAAATCACGTCACGCCCCGCAGAAAAAACGGAGCGCAAAACAAACGGTTTCGGAAAAACTCATATTTTTCCATAGTATAAAGCTTTTTGAAAGGGGTTCGGGGAAAACTTTTTCTCGAAAAAGTTTTCCCCGAAAGACTCCATTTCTTAATGCTGATGGCCGCAGTCGGAGTGGCAGGTTGCGCAGTTGTGGGAGCAGGGGCGCTGACCGGTGATGACGAACTGGAGTTCGGCGTAAACTTCGCTGGTGAGAGCGTCGAACGCCTGCTTTGCGTCAACGTATGCCACGTAGACGGGGTGACCGGTGATCTGGTCGTAGAGAGCGTCGATGCGTGCCTGAACGGCGAGACGGAGGGTTTCGTCGGCTTCGCCGTCCTTGCCGTATGCGTCGGCGAGAGCGTTCTGCTGCATGTTGTATTCCGCGATGAGATTGTTCAGTTCTTCGGAACGTTCGTATTCATCGATGGATGCCTGGATCGCGAGGTGACGCGGGTCTGCCTTGATGAGTTCGCCGAGGCTGGCGATAACGGCTTTCATTTCGGGAGTAAGGAGTTCTTCCATTTTTATAATTCCTTTCGGGTGGGGATATATGTGAATTTTGATTTGGCTGGCTTAGATGATTTTCGCCTCTAAGCAGAACGTCGACACACCTGTGACTTCCACGTCAACGAACTGACCGATCAGCTCACGTCCGCCTGCGAAATGTACGGGACGTACGGGGTCTCCGCGTCCGGTGAGCATTGTTTCGTCGTTCTTACTGACATCTTCCGCCAGAACGCGGAGCTTCCGGCCGAGGAAACGTCTGTTCCGCTCGTCGGAGATCTTATTCTGCGTTGCAAGCAGACGTTCAAAACGCGCCGTCGAAACGTCGTGCGGCACCTGATTTTCCATCTTCGCTGCCGGCGTGCCGTTTCTGGGGGAGTAGATGAACGAGAAGATCATGTCGTAGCGTGCCGCTTCGAGCATCCGGAGCGTACCTTCGAAATCTTCCTCGGTTTCGCCCGGGAAGCCGACGATGATATCCGATGTGATCGACACGTCCGGGACCGCCGCACGCAGTTTCGCGATCTTTTCGAGATATGCTTCCGCCGTGTATTTCCGGTTCATCTGCTTCAGGATCTCGTTCGAACCGGACTGTACCGGCAGGTGGAAGTGCTTCACGATCTTTTCTTCCGTCGCCATCGCTTCGATGAGACGGTCGGAGGCATCCTTCGGATGGCTCGTCATGAATCGAAGACGGAAATCTCCGTCGAGCGCGGCGATGCGGTGCAGAAGTTCTGCGATGTCGCAGCCGTCTCCGCCGTTGTACGAGTTCACGTTCTGACCGAGCAGGGTGATGTCGCGCGCACCGTCAGCGATGAGCTGTTTTGCTTCTTCGATGATATCGTCCGCACGGCGGCTGCGTTCCCGTCCGCGGACGTAGGGAACGATGCAGTACGAACAGAAATTGTTGCAGCCGTACATGATCGACAGCCATGCCATGTGCTTCGATTCGCGTGCGATCGGCAGACTTTCCGCGATCGTCCAGTTGTCGCTGAGGACGAACTGACGGCTCTTCTTCTCGAGCGCGTTCAGCACCAGAGACGGTACTTTGTGAATCGCACCCGTGTCAAAGGTAAACGAAACGTAAGGATAGCTCATTTTCAGCTTGGTCGAACGCGCTTCCTGCGTGACCATGCATCCGCCGACGCCGATCACGACGTCCGGGTTCGCATCCTTGATGTGCTTGTACTGACCGATGATGGACAGCGCCTTCTTTTCGGCATGTTCGCGGATGGCGCAGGTGTTTACAAGAATCAGCAGAGCATCGTCCGGAGAGGACGTGCGGGTGTAACCCATCGCTTCGCAGAGACCTGCGAGACGTTCGCTGTCCGCTTCGTTCTGCTGGCAGCCGAAAGTCTGGATGAAATACTTCGGCGTGACCCCGCGTTTCGCGTGACGGGCGGCAACTTTGCCGGCAACCGCAAGTTCCGGCGCGACGGTGGGATCGATGATTTTGGATTCGATATAGTTTGCTGCCATAGGTTCGGTTTTATTCCTTTTATATATAAAACTATCGTTCGGATTCATTACGGTGTCAGAAGTTCCGTCCGTGCACCGGCCGTCTGCGTGATTCCGTCGTCCGAGACCAGCACGGCTTCAAACCCTTCGTGAGTTTCGCACAGTTCCAGTGCCGCTTCCGCGCCCATTACGAACAGTGCCGTGGACAAAGCGTCCGCTGTCGCACCGTTCAGGCTGTACACCGCCGTGGAGCGGAGACCGCTGTCCGCGGGATATCCCGTGGACGGATCAAAAATATGGTGATAGCGTACGCCGTTGTCTTCAAAATACCGTTCGTAATCGCCGGAGACCGCGACAAATCCTTCGTCAATGAGAAAATATCCGACGACGCCGTTCGGATCGTCGGGATCGCGGATGCCGATTTTGTACGGTGTGCCGTCGGGTTTGTCGCCAAACACGCCGATCGTCCCACCGACGGAAACCAGACCGTATGGGATGTCCGTCGTCTCAAGATACCAAATCAGCCGATCTGCCGCCGCGCCTTTTCCGATGCCGCCGAGGTCAAGCTGCACGTCCGTGTCGGGGCGCATAACAGTATTGCGTTTTTCGTCAAGAGTAATGGTGTTATAACCGGTGTGTGCGAGAGCGGCGTCGATGTCTTCTTTGTCGGGAACAGGTCCGCCGCCCGTGATGTTCCACAGTTCCGCAAGACCGCCGAGCGTGCAGTCGTATGCGCCGCCTGTGATTCCGTGGATATCGCATACTGTGGTCAGCACGTCTTCCAGCGTATCGCTGATGATCGTGAATTCCGCATCACTGTGATTGAGGGCATACAGTTCGCTTTCCGGATCGTGAGCCGAAAGAACGGATTCGAGATCCCGGACGATGCGTTCGCATTCCGAGGAAACCTCGTCGAGCTGTTTTTCCGTGATGCCCGCACGTGCGAGACGTACGGTGATGTACGTGTCCATCGCGAAAAATACGGTGTCGCGGTACTCTTCCGGGTCACGCGTACATCCGGAAAGAAGGAAGACGAAGGTGGCGAGGAGTGCAAAAATACGTAATTTCATTTGTGTTTTGTGATTATTTCCGGCATCAGATTCAGAATTACTCCATTAACCGTGCCGTAGAACGCCGATGCCGCAAAGAGCGCCGGCATATAAGCAAGAACCGCCATTCCCGTGAGAAGCACCGCCGCGAGGAGCTGACCGGCGTTGTGCGCCGCCGCACAGAGAACCGACACGCCGATGAAGCTGAGCCTGCGCATCCTGCCGGCGAGGGAAAGCATGCCGATTACCATCGCGCCGCCGCATATACTGAACAGGAGCGATGTGACGTTTCCGAACAGGAGAAAGGTGATGAGGCATCGGCAGAGTGAAATGACCGCCGCATCCGCGAGGCGCTCCGTACGGTAGTAGACGGAAAGGATCGCGAGGTTGGCGAGCCCGATTTTGAAGCCAGGGAGGGGAAGAATCGCCGCCGGGAGAAACGACTCCACAAAGGAGAGGATCAGTGCTACGGAGAGAAATACGGCGTTTTCGGCGACACGCACGACGCGTTTGTCCGAGGCGGGTTTCATGATACACCTCCGGCGATGGCATCGGCGTTGTCCGTACGGGAACCTTCCACGCGCACAGTGACCTGTGCGGGAACACAGACGACTGCCTGACCGGGACGGGAAACAGATCCGCTGTTCACGCAGACGCTGTCGGGACAGTCGGATTCCGTAACGGAGACCGCGCCGTTTTTTATGGTGACGGTGAGAGCGTGACCGTTCGAGAGAACGGAGATCACGCGGTCTTCGGAGAGAGAAAACGTCTCCGAAGCACTGCCGTACGTGATGATACAGGAGGTACCGTCGTCACGGAAAAGAGAGAAACAGGCAGAAATAACGGCGGCAAGAAGGAACAGCACGATGACAAAAACGTCGGAAAACGTCAATTTACGGGAAGGATGTCGGATGACTGCCATAGCTGCCGCCTTTGTGATTTTGGTTGATAAGTGTGGAAGCCCACACTGTTTTATTATACACGATTTCGTCGGATAAGTCAATGGAAAATACGCAGAGCAAAAGAAAAAGCAGACCCTACTGAGTCTGCTTTATGCGGAAAACGGGACTTGAACCCGTACGGTGTGAACCACACGCCCCTCAAACGTGCGCGTCTGCCAGTTCCGCCACTTCCGCATGCGTTGTTGGAATTGCTCCCGTCAACGTTTGATATTATACCACCGGCGTTTGCTTTTGTCAAGGGGTATTTTGCAATTTCTTTTAAAAATTTGTTTTGTGTAAGTTTGTTTGGATTTAAAAGGAAGAAAAACGCCTTCAGGCGTTTTTCAAAATTAATGCCCCTACGCGGGGCGGCGCAAGAGAGGACCGGTCGCGGTCCTCTCTTGACTCTCCACGACCAGAGGAAGTATCCTCTGGACACCTCTGCGTTCTTGCAGCTGAACAATCAAGAAATAACCCGACACGTACATACCGGTGCAAGGGTTGCGCAGATATAGGCTAACCGCGGAATAGATTTTTGCTTTCGGCTACAAAATATACTTTATCTTTAGCCCCCGAGGTTAGCGCTATATCCGAGGGGAAGAGTCCAGAGGAGGGGAAACTTCCCCTCCTCTGGCGCGGGTGATTCACAAGAGGTCCCGCGCGAGGACCTCTTGTGCGCCGTGCCGCGTAGGCACATAAAAATTGAAAAACGCCCACAGGGCGTTTTTCTTCCTTCCGCACCGAAGGTGCGTCCCCCTCCACCGTCTGTAAGACAAAAGAAAAAGCAGACTCGATCGAGTCTGCTTTATGCGGAAAACGGGACTTGAACCCGTACGGTGTGAACCACACGCCCCTCAAACGTGCGCGTCTGCCAGTTCCGCCACTTCCGCATGCGTTGTTGGAATTGCTCCCGTCAACATTTAATATTATAGCACAGGCATCCGCTTTTGTCAAGGGGTATTTTAAGAAAAATTGAAAATTTTTGCGGGAATTTCAGAAGGTTTTCAGAACCACCAGACCGTATCTTTCATTATGATGAAAATGATGTCGATCAGCCACAGGAACGGGAAGCCGACAAACAGCAGAACTACACCGAGAACGATGCCGAGCATGTTGTTGTCGTTTACGCTTTTGATGATGCGGTAGATCACCCAGATGATGTCGAGTGCGGGGATCGCGAGGATCAGCTTGACGATCTTCGGGAGATTGTCAAACGACTTGATGAGTTCGTTCAGATTCATTGTACCACTCTCCTATATGATTTATAGTGTTACTATATCATAAATATCCGGCGTGGTCAAGGGATGTGCCGGATTTCTCATCGGATTTTAATCCAGCAGCTCCGACAGCTTGATCAGTTCGTTCATCTGAGCCGCGTCAAAACTTCCGTCCGGGTAGATGATGATGTCGATCGTCAGCGAACACGGCACTTCACGCAGTTTCCGGATGTATCCCGCGAGATATTCCGCGTTCCGCTTCAGTCCCGGCTTGCACCACGAATTCCACTCCGATCCGTCAGGAGACAGTCCCAGCGGGGCCAGAATGTGTACCTGCGCACCGTTCACGTACTGCGTTTCCGGAACTACGGTGAAATCGTTGTATTCGCCGCAGGTGAATTCCTCTTTGCTGAACCGTTTCTCAGGTCCTTCTTTCGGAACCCCGCCGTTCATCGCCACGATACAGTCGGGGTTTCCCGCCTTGCATGCGTCGTAATACGGCGCCAGAAGCTCTTCGTTGTAGCCGAAATAGTCGTAGCAGCCGTCGATCCACCAGCCTTTGACCAGATCTCCGTAGCGTACGCTGTATTCCCGCAGCACCGCCGCCCATTTCTGCACAAATTCCATCGGTACGTTCTGACGCGGCGCGGTGAATCCGAACCGCTTTCCGATTACTTCGTCCGCGTGCGGGCCGTCGCCCGTGTAGTACAGGTACAGATCGATTCCGTACTTCTGCAGTTCCAGCCCCAGTTCCAGCGGAATGTCGCGGATCGCACACGCTTCACCGGGCTTCGTTCCGGCGATTTTATCGTACGTTTTGTTCGGAGCGAGCATGTATTTCCGTCCCTGCATGAGCGTGATCACATAGCGCGACGCACCGGTCTTTGCAATATTCCGCGCAAGACGCGGAATATCCAGCTCGTTTGTCGTCCGTACCCAGTTGTCATCTCCGTACAGGAAATGATTGAACAACCCGAATTTTCCATTCAATAACCGTTCCGCACCCATAAAAACCTCCTCATATACAAAAAGTCTGCACTTTCTTTGTCAATTCATTTGTTTAAAGATTTTTGGAAGGGTGTCCGGATGAGTCTGCTGCGCAGCCTCAAAAACCTTTTTGCAAAAAGGTTTCCCCGAGAAATAATATTCCTTTACGGCAGTTCGGTCGGCTGGATGGCTTCGATGAGCTTGGTGAGCTGTTTGCCGACAGGCTTTTCCAGCTTCTGCATTTCGGATGCGTAGGTATCACTCTTCGCGGTGATGAGATTGAAGGGTTTGTCTGCGACGAAAGAGAGGTTGGTGCCGTAGACGAAGAACGGGTCGATGTAGCAGGTGTCGATGACGAGGTCGAGCATTTCTGCGGTTTCCTGGTCACGTGCGACCTTGTCCTTCAGAATGGTTTCGTAGTAGGTCGGACGGACATCGCGGTAACTGTAGAAGTTCTGCGCTTCCAGAACAACGGCGGACATTTCGAAGTCCTTCGCCGTGATCGGGATCGCGAAGTAGGACGAACCGAAGTTGCGGTTGCGGTAGCTTTCGTCTTCCGGATTGTACTTCGGGTAGGGCAGTACGCCGAAGTCGCTTTCCATGTCGCGGAGAGCGACCGCGTTGCCGATTGAGGACATCAGGAACAGTGCCTGGTCGGCAATGAAGATCGCGTTGTTGTTGCCGTTGTACAGGTTCGTGTTGTCCTGATAGAACGCAAGAACCGTCGAGAAAATGTCGTAGTTCTTTTCCGTTGCGAGGGTTGCTACGAGCGCGCCGGTTTCGTCACGGTAGCAGAGTTCCAGACCGCTGCTCCACAGAAGCGCGCGTCCGGACTGGAGTTCGGACAGCGTGCCGAACTGGTCGCCCTGCGTCATCTGACCGTCACCGTTTAAGTCGAGAGCGGCTGTGGATGCCATCTGGGTGAACAGATCGTAGTTCCAGTCGCCGGAACGTACGGTGTCGTACAGACCGGAAAGACCGAACTGTGCGTCGAATCCGAGCGAATCGTACAGATTCTTGTTGAAGTAGATCATGTTCATGTTCTGGATCATGTCGAGCGTGTAGAAGCCGACCGCACCCGGAAGCATGTTGTTGATCGTTGCCGCGTCGTTCCAGCCGATACACCACCACGGCTTCGTGAGATCGAGGTATTCCATTTCCATGAGGTTCAGGAACCAGCCATTGACTTCGGTTGCCCACCAGTAGTCGGGCGCGATGACATCGTACGCCGCGTCCTGCGACATGATGCTCTGGCTGACGGTGTTGTTGAACGTGCCGGAATTGTCTTCCACGTCAACGAACCCGAGCGTGACGCCGAATTCTTCGGAAACGGTGTTGTTACGTTCATAAACCGCGTCGTTGAACGCTTCACCGGTCATTTCTTCCGCCGAGAAATGCGTGATGCGGGACGTACGGATCAGTCCGACGTAGTCCGCGCCGTTAAAGTTCTTTTCGGGGAGACCGTGCGTCAGCTCGGTTTCCTCTTCGACGGCTTCCACTTCGGTCACTGTGGTGTCACCGGACGCCGGGGTGGTTTCATCCGCATTCGTTGTACTTTCGCCGCAGGAAGTAAGACTGCCGAGAAGCATTGCGGAGACAAGAAGAAGGGTAAGAAGTTTCTTCATGGTTGTTTTCCTTTCTGAATGGTTGAATTTCGTTCAATAAATACCGTCTTTATTATATCATAAAAAATTTTTCTTGGGAAGACTGCACGAAAAATTAACCCTGTTACAAAATAATTTCGGTACTTTACAAAACAAAAAAAGCCCGTACACCCGAAACGGTCTGCACAGACAAAATCCATCCTTTTCCCAGATGGAAGCTTTTTGAAAGAGGGTTCGGGAGAAAACTTTTTCTCGAAAAAGTTTTCTCCCGATAACTTTATTTCTTCAACTCCAATACAGGTTCGCCGCGGCCTTCGACGCAGGCTTTGGTGATGGTGACTTTTTCCACATCTTTGCGGGAGGGGAGAGCGAACATGAGGTCGGTCATGGTTTCTTCGATGATGGAGCGGAGACCGCGCGCACCGGTGTTGCGGTCGATGGCGCGTTCGGCGATCGCCTGAAGCGCTTCGGTGTCGAAGTCGAGTTCGATGTTGTCCATCTCGAACAGCTTGCGGTACTGCTTCACGAGGCTGTTCTTCGGTTCGGAGAGGATCCGTACGAGCGCGTCGCGGTCGAGGTTTTCAAGTCCTACGATGACCGGGAGACGGCCGACCAGTTCCGGAATGATACCGTACTTGACGATGTCGTGTGCGGAAACGTCCTTGAAGACGCCGTCACGCAGCTTTTCTTCCTTCTTCTTGATGTCACCGCCGAAACCGATGGAGGACTGACCTTTTCTCTGCTCGATAATCTGTTCGAGATTGTCGAACGCACCACCGCAGATGAAGAGGATGTTTTCAGTGTTCACCTGAAGGAATTCCTGGTTCGGGTGCTTGCGTCCGCCCTGGGGGGGAACGTTCGCGGTCGTGCCTTCGAGAATCTTCAGGAGTGCCTGCTGTACGCCTTCGCCCGATACGTCGCGGGTGATGGAACGGTTTTCACTCCGGCGGGAGATCTTGTCGATCTCGTCGATGTAGATGATGCCGCGTTCCGCCAGTTCGATATCGTAGTCCGCTGCCTGTACCAGACGGAGCAGGATGTTTTCGACGTCTTCGCCGACGTAGCCGGCTTCGGTGAGCGTGGTCGCGTCCGCAATAGCGAACGGTACGTTCAGCGTTTTCGCAAGCGTCTGCGCAAGGAAGGTCTTGCCCACACCGGTCGGACCGATCAGAAGAACGTTGCTCTTCTGGATGTCAACGTCGTCGACAGGGGTTTCCGCTTCCGCGTTTCTGCCTCTCTTCGCGCCGGACAGCTTGCTCTTCGCGTCGCGGTAAATGAGTCTCTTATAGTGGTTGTAGACTGCCACCGACAGCGCGATCTTCGCCTTGTCCTGCCCGATGATGTACTCGTCGAGCGTCGCCTTGATTTCGGCGGGAACCGGCAGATTGTCACGGTCCAGCGTGGGAGCCTCGGTTTCTTCGGAAAAATGATCGAAAATGATGTCGTTGCAGGCGTCAATGCACTTGTCGCAGATGTAAAGCCCGGTCGGCGACGGAATCAGAAACTCCACCTGATTTTCATTCCGTCCGCAGAACGAACAGGACCGTTCAATCTTCATCCGCCCGCCCCCGTTACGAGTAGTCTGAGCCATATGGATACCTTTCAAATAAAATGTGGTTCCCGGGGAAAACTTTTTTGAAAAAAAGTTTTCCCCGGACCCCTTTCAAAAAACTTTATACTATAAGGTATGACGAAGTATGTGCAGAGCGTTCGCTGCAAAGAATTTTGTCAGCTGTACAAAATCAAGGTATTCCGAATCTGCACCCAAACTTTATCAATCCATATAGTTGGAAAGATTTTG
>JAFQFS010000020.1 GCA_017398585.1 Clostridia bacterium | reverse complement strand
TTATTCGTACATTGGAGTGTTCCTCTCTTTCTTTTGTGACTATATTATAACACGGGAACTTCATAAAAGCAATCGGTAAGTTGTCAGAAGTTCACATAAAAAAACTGTGCAGTACGCAGAAATTTCACCTTTCGGTCAATAAGTCTTTACAGAACCGGAAAATCTGTGGTATAATATTATTATTGCGGGTCTTCCGGAGAAATACGGTTTTTCTTGCAATTCCGTCCGGAATATGATATAGTATATCCGATATCATACCAATTCCATAGAAAATGTGAGGATACAACCATGCTGCCTACCATGAAAATCGGCGATATCGAAGTCACGAGACTGATCGTCGGAAGCAATCCGTTTACGGGAAAATCCCATCTGAACGAAACCGTGGACGCGGATATGCGCGCGTACTTTACGGAAGAACAGGCATTTGCCATGCTGCGCCGCTGCGAAGAAGCGGGGATCAACGCCGTGCAGTCCCGAGGCAGTATGCCGGTGATGGGTCTGATCGGACGGTACCGTCAGGCAGGAGGACGTCTGATGTGGCTGGCACAGACCGGAAAAAATCTGACCACCTTTGACGAAGAACTCGATGAAATGATGAAATACGATCCCGCCGCCGTCTGCATTCACGGTGAACTGGCGGACGAACTGTACATGACCGGCATGCTCGACCGTCTGGAGGGACTGCTTGACCGGATTCGCCGGAAAAATGTTCCCTGCGGAATCTGTGCGCACTTCCCGGAAGTGCTGACCTATGCGGAAGAACATGGTCTGAAGACGGATTATTATATGGCATCCCTGTACAACCTTTCACAGCCCGACCGTTCCCACGACGTGAATCCCACCGGAGAACGGTTCGAGGACAGCGATATTCCCGTGATGTACAATGTGATCCGTCAGCTTTCCGCCCCTACATTTGCGCTGAAGATTCTCGGTGCGGGACGCCGCTGCGGAAGCGAAGAACAGGTAAAGGCGGCATTCTGTGAAGCATTTGCTTCCATGAAGCCCGGGGACGGCGTTCTGGTCGGAATGTTCGACAAATACATCGATCAGCCCATGCAGAACGCACAGTATACCGCTGAGGCGATCCGCCTGGCAGAAAGTAATCGGTAAACTGTCATAAAATTATAATTAATTTTTGTTTATAACACTGAAAATTACAGTTAATCAACCACACTGTTTGCAAATCAGCAGGAGATGTGGTATAATAGCAATGCTTCGGGTCTGCCGGAAACGGCAGACCCATTTTTTGACACAATCTATTGCAGGTTAATTTTTAATATTCGGAGAATAACGTGAAAAAGACTTACTGGAAATTATTTGTTGCAGCGCTGGCAGCAGTGATGCTGACCGCCTGTCAGTCCGGCGATGCCGGAACAACTCCGGCGGATCCGTCGGAAATCACGCCTCCTCCTGCGGTGGCCGCGCCGGCGGAAGACACAGAAGAGAGTTCATCGGCAGAGGGTATCACAGACAAGGAGGACCCGAAAACCTTTGTGGCCGGCACCTCCTTTTCCGGAACAAAGCGTCCCGCCGTGGACAGCGATGCCCGCTATCTGACAACAGAAGCAGTGGATCCGCCGCAGAACGGAAAAATTATTTATTCCGTCAACAGCAAAACGGCAGGCAAGGTAGAGGGAAATACGGTACAGAATGCGGGAAATGCATCCGCGGAAGTACGTGCGGTTCCCGAACTTGGCTATAAGTTTATAGAATGGAGCGACGGCGTGAAGGACGCATCCCGTTCCGGCGATACTGCTGAGGGTGTGTATACCGCGATCTTTGATTATGACGTTCTTGATATGCCCATCGTCGTGATCAACACCGACGACGGGGACGCGATCACTTCCAAAACGGTCTATGAAACGGCAAAAATCTCGTTCCTCGGCTGTGATCGGAAATACCTCATCGAGGACGCAGTGACCGAGATCCGCGGACGCGGGAACAATTCGTGGGGATACCCGAAGAAGTCCTTCAAATTCAAGCTTGCCGAGAAGAAAAATCTCTTCGACCTTGCCAACGGAAAGGAAAAAATCTGGGTGCTTCTCGCCAATCAGTGCGACCAGTCGCTGCAGAGAAACCATGTTTCGTTTGAGTATGCGCGGTACTTCGATGCCGTGGAATGGCAGCCCAACTCGACGTCCGTTGAAGTATATCTGAATGGGGAATACGTCGGGGTCTACCTTCTTGCGGAGGAAATCAAGATTTCCGAGGACCGTGTCAACGTGGACGACCGGGACATCAACAAAGTCGATACCGGCTATCTGCTTGAACTGTCCAACTATGCGTCCGGCGAAGTCATCAATGCCGCCGGACGTACCTACATGATCCACAACGATCTTTCCGAGGACCGTACGACCATGAGAGAGCAGAAGAAATTCATCGAGGACTACGTTGATGAATGCTACGAAGCTCTTGCCGGCGGTTCCAGAGAAAAATGCGAGGAACTGATCGACCTCGATTCGCTCGCGGCGGTCTATCTCGTCGAAGAAATGGTAAAGAACCTCGACTCCCAGTGGGACAGCTTCTATCTCCACAAGGATGCCGGCGGAAAGCTCGTCTTCGGTCCGGTCTGGGACTTTGACCTGTCTCTCGGCAACGCCAACGAAGGCGCCGAAGAGTACACGGACATCTTTGTCGGCAACGGACGCGGCAGCGGCGGCGGTTTCGGCACCTGGTTTGCGGTCGCGCTCGTGCAGGACTGGTTCCGCGAAATGGTGGCGGAAAAATGGGCGGAAATCTACGACAGCGTGTCGCTCATGCCGCAGTATATCCTCGATGAGGGAAAACTCGGACTTCGCTCCTACGAACGCAACTTTGAAAAGTGGCAGATTTTCGGCACTACCCAGAACCGCGAAACACACTATATCACCCGTCTGAAGAATTATACGGAGCATTACGAATACCTTGCTGAATGGCTCACCAACCGTCTCGAATGGCTCAACGGCGTGTTCACCGACGAGGCGTTTGTTAAGGAAGGAAAGGAAATCCTGATGGTTCAGTGGATGAACCAGGGAGGCGGCTTCTGGGGTGCCCACGCAGGCGACGGCAATAACACGTCCCGTTACGGCAACGACGCCGCGGAAGAGATCGCGGAAAGCTACGACAATCTGATGGACATGTATTACAAGAACGGCTCTGCGGACGGTCCGGATGGAAATCCGGGCGAGGGCGTACGGAATCTGTTCGACGGTGACAAAAACACCAAATACTGCCTTGATGTGCCCGGCGAAATCGAAGTGACTTTCGAACTCAAGCGCGCACAGGCGGTCGAAGCGTACATGTTCCGCACCGGCAACGATACGAGGGACTATTCTTCCCGCAACCCCAATTCCTGGGCATTTTACGGACGTTCCAAGACATCGGATGAATGGACGCTCATTCAGGAGGTAGCGGACGGGGAAGCACAGCTCGGCCCGACGAATCAGCTCTGGTACGGATTTGAAGTGGAAAACCCCACGGCCTATAAATATTACAAGTTTGTATTCCGTGAAAACGGCCTCATTCAGCTTTCTGAAATCCGCCTGCTGGGCGATACCTGAGGAGGCTGCTATGATACGGAAAGCGGCAGAAACCATGACGTCACGGGAGCGTGTTCTGCGGACGTTTGATCATGCACCGGTGGATCGTCTGGCGATCGACTATTCGGCGAATCCAATCATTCACGGCAAATTTGCTGCGGCACTGGGATGTCCCTCGGCGGATTACGGAACGGTTCTCGATGTGCTCGGCGTTGATTTCCGTGGGATCGGCGTACGCTACTGCGGTCCGGCTCTCTTCGAACCGATGCCCGGCCGTGCGACCGACCCCGTATACGGACACCGGACCCGCTGGGTGGAGCACGATTCCGGCGGTTATCACGATTTCTGTGATTTTCCGCTGCTGGATGCGGAACCGGAGGAAATCGCCGCGTTCCCGGTACCGGACGCGGATGATTTCGATTATGAACCGGTGAAGGATCTTCTGAAAGCGTACGACCAATATGCGTTGTACGTGGGCAGCCCCGGCTATGCGGACATCATCAACGCGACCGGGCGGGTCATGGGGATGGAGCAGACGCTGATCCATCTGATCACGGAAGAGGAAGCG
>JAFQFS010000019.1 GCA_017398585.1 Clostridia bacterium | reverse complement strand
TTATTCGTACATTGGAGTGTTCCTCTCTTTCTTTTGTGACTATATTATAACACGGGAACTTCATAAAAGCAATCGGTAAGTTGTCAGAAGTTCACATAAAAAAACTGTGCAGTACGCAGAAATTTCACCTTTCGGTCAATATGTCTTTACAGAACCGGAAAATCTGTGGTATAATATTACTGTTGCGGGTCTGTGTATACGGCAGTCCCGATTTGTGTTTCAAGGAGAGAATCATTATGAACAGACGGGAACGCGTCCTCGCGGCGCTGCATTTCGAGAAGACCGATTTTACGCCGTATCAGATCGGCTTCACCGGTCAGATGTACGAAAAAATGAAGGCTTACGCCGGCGAAGAGTTTTTCGGACGCATCCGCAATCACCTCGTCCAGACGGATCTGATCAAGCCGCAGATCACGGTCGGACCGGAACTGTCGATGGACGAATACGGTGTTGTCTGGAACAAATCGGGCGCGGACAAGGACATCGGCGTCATCGACGCGATCCGTCTCCGGGATCCGGCGGATCTCGCTTCCTTCGAACTTCCTCCGGTGGATGAGGCGTTTGTGCGCGGAAAAATGGAGGAACTCATGGCGGTCGCGGACGATCGTTTCCGGATCGCAGGGATCGGATTCTCCCTCTTTGAACGGGCGTGGACGCTGCGCGGGATGGAAAACCTCCTCTGTGATATGATGGCGGAGCCGGACTTTGTCCACGAACTCCTCGGAAAGATCACGAAGCGCAATCTGGAGATCATCGACATTGCCCTTGACTACGATTTTGACGGTTTCTATTTCGGCGACGACTGGGGACAGCAGAAGGGGCTTATCATGGGTCCGAGATGCTGGCGCGAGTTCATTAAGCCCCGTCTCGCGGAGATGTACGGCAGGGTACGTGGTGCCGGGAAGTACGTGGTACAGCATTCCTGCGGTGACGTGCGCGACATCATGGACGACCTTTACGAAGTCGGACTGAATATGTACAATACCTTCCAGCCGGAGATATACGGTTATGATTATGCGAAGAAAATCGACGGCAGGATCACGATCTGGGGAGGAATCAGTACCCAGCGTGACCTTCCCGTCAAAACACCGGACGGAATCCGTACGGTGACAAAGGAACTGCTGGCGGCATTCCCGCACGGCGGTCTGGTTGCGGCTCCCACCCATGACATTCCCGGCGACGCACGTCCGGAGAACATCGAAGCAATGCTCGACGTGCTCGAACATCAGAACTGAGACAAAAATCCCACTCGCAGAGTGGGATTTTTTACGTTTTCCGTTATTGTTTCGGCTTATCCGTTTCGTTTTTGTCGTTTTTTCGTCTGCCGTACACCACGGCTGCCGCCGCAAGGATCCCGAGCGATGCTGCACCGGCAACGAGCAGTGAAAGAAGATCCATCTTCGAATCCCGCGGTTCTTCGGCAGGTTCCACGGACAGCGTCTCTTCACCGTCCGCCATCGGGATGATCCGGAAAACCGCTGCATCCTCCGCGGGGAGTGTGTGCATAAGGACAGTTCCGTCCATCGGAACTTCGTTTCCGTTCCAGAGTTCCACCGCATTGAATACGGTTCCGGACGGAAGCTGTCCGGAGAGATCGCAGCGGATCTCCGTTTCGTTTTTGGCAAAATTGAATACCGCGAGGTACAGCACACCGTCCTCTTCGAACCAGTATGCATCCGCACACCGGCTGTCGGCATGGACTTCGTATGGCCGGAACATGCGTCCCAGCTTCGCAGTGGAAACGATGTCAGCATTGCCGAACAGTTTCGTGATCCGTTCCTGCTTCTGCGCGTTGTCCGTCACATCCGAAAGGTCATCGCCGACCAGAAAACTGGTTCCGCTGATCACACCGGAGGTCACGCGGCACCGTGCTTCGCCTTCGGAAACATCGCCGTCCTTTCCCCAGACTACGAGGTGGTCGGGATCAGGGTATGGATAAAGTTCGTCTTCCCAGAAGCATGCGGTCAGATAGCTGAGGACATGCTTGGTGTTGTCAATGGAAGAAAATGCGTCGCAGCTGATCCGCCGTCCGTCCGCATACTGATACGGGAACAACGGCGCGATCGACAGGTTCACATACAGTTTTCCGTCACAGATCGCTGCGATCTTCGCCATGCCTGCGTTGTATGCCTGCATGCCGGTGGTAACGGAGGGATCGTAATGCTGACCTTCCACGGCACCGTGGGTCATGAAGTCGAGTTTGACGTACTCAAAACCGAGGTCGATGAACCAGTTCAGCTTGTATTCCATCCGGGCGATGGTACCGGGATGCGTCGGATCGAGGGCGTAGCCGCCGTCGAGCTTGCCGTACAGTCCGCTTCCGTCTGACTTTTTGACTGCGGCGTCGTAATAGGTGTAGTCGGAGCCTTCCATTTTACTTGATTTCAGCGTCGCTTCATCACCGTGCCACGCCGTGAACGGGGTATAGTAGATTCCCGCTTTCTGTCCGTTTGCGTGACAGTGTTCGACAAAGGTTTTCAGCGCATCCTCGAGCGAGAGGGTAGTCGAAGGATCATTGTGAACGATGAAGTCCCAGAAGGAGTCGATGTTGACATACACCGGTGCATCGTCCGATGTCCATGTATCCTGAAGATGTTCTTTGATGTAATCTGAGACGGCGATCATGTCGCTGTAGCCGACCTTGCTCTGCAGAACTCCCCATGAATTGTAGCCGAACGGTACGTTTTTCACGGATTCCTTCGGTGGAACGACCGATGCATTGGCTTTGGCGTACGCGGTCATGCCGTCACGCCAGTCTGCAAAATAACCGATGAACAGCTTCGGGGAACGGACATCCATACCACTCACGCTGCCGTGCGGGGAATTGTCACGGGTGCCGCTGTCCGAGATGCCGCCGAATGCAGTGCATCCCCGGATCATGCCGTGCAGGACATCGAGACAGATACCGGTCTTCCATACGTCGTGTTCTATGGAGCCGATGACCAGTCCCGTGCCGGTCTCTTCCTCAAACAGAGCTGCCGCTTCGTAGCTGACGGTACTCTGACCGAGCTTCCGTACGGATGTAACGGAGGGTTCCACCCACATGTCGTTGTCGAACGGGATCTGTACGAATACGCCGTTCTGACGTTCGCCGAGCCCGCCTTCGTATACGGCGAGAGGCGCGATGCGGTTCGTGGAAACATTCTCTCCCGTGATCCGCACGTCGGTCAGCAGGATATCGCCTAGTTCAAATGCCTGCGTCATGGTTCCGTCAAAGGACGGATGTCCGGTATGGGTGAACGTGACGGTGTTCTCCGTCTGTACCGCTTCGTGAACGGTGAAGTCGTCGGACGAAACGCTCCTTCCGCCATGATCAAATTCGGCGTGCGCGTCGCGGATGACGACGATCCCGCCCGAATAAAGCGACCAGATTCCGTTGTTCGTGTCGCAGACGAGCCGCAGTTCTCCGGACGTAAACACCTGTTCCGCGCGGTTTTCATAGGTACGCGCGGCAGTTTTACTGCCGGCGGGTTCAAAAATTTCCACTTTGTCAAGATCCGGTGCGTACCAGTCCGAGCCGATCACAAGCGTACCGCCGGCGGTCAGGAAAATGTCCGTTTCGATCGTTCCGACGCGGTCGAAACCGCCGGTCGACGGGCAAGGGAGTTTGCAGGTCTCACCGTTCGCGGTCAGATGGAAGTAGCGGTCGTCGGAACCGGAATAATAATGGAACCGCAGGGTATACCAGCCGTCCGCGGGAAGTTCCAGTGATTCGAAGGTAATCGTTCCTTCCGAGGTTCCGCCGCACTTTCCGAGATTTCCGACCTTTCTGCCGGAACGTGAAGCGGGACCTCCGTGCTGTCCGTCTTCCGCTTCCAGGGTAAGGATCGCCGGAACCGGAGAATCCGCCGCCTGTACCGAAATTTGTCCATTCATAAGCATAAAAATCATTCCCAGAATGATGAAAAACCATCCCGGTGCGTGCGCGAACGTCCTTCGCTTCCGTGTCATTGTCTGCACGCGTTCCTTTCTGTGGATTATTTTCTTACTATCTTTAATAATAACAGATTTCGGAGATATTGTCAATGCGGTGAAGAAATCTGCCGTACCCGGAGATCATAAAATTTTCGTCGGCACTTCCATAATTCCGGGATTTGTGCTATAATCATATTGACAATTTGAACGAAGAATACCCCGAAAAGGAGGAAAATACGATGATCCAGTTTGGAGGACGGATCGAAATGCTGGTAGATGACTATCTGCTGGCGGAGACCGAAAATGTTGTGTTCCGGAAAACGGAGCCGCGTCCGCTCGGCAAGGTGATCGGCTTTGATGCGCCGTGGGAGGGTCTCGGTTCCCTCGGCATGACCATCTTTGATGACGGAGAGCAGATCCGGTGCTACTACCGGGGCTTCCCGTCGACGCAGTCCGACCTGTCCGAACGGCAGACTTCCTGTCTTTCCGTCAGTACGGACGGTCTGACCTTCACGCCGTATCCGGTCAATACCATCGAATACGACGGCATCCGCGAGAACAACATTGTCCGTATGGATGTCATGTGCCACAATTTCGCACCGTTTTACGATGCCAATCCTGCCTGTCGTCCGGACGAGCGCTACAAGGCGATCGGCGGTCTCATCCAGACCGGCGGAATTTCCGTCTTTGCAAGCCCCGACGGAATTCACTGGCACCCGATGGCGGATCATCCCGTCATTACCAAAGGTGCGTTCGACTCCATGAACATGGCGTTCTGGAATCCTGCCACCGGAAAATATCACTGCTACTTCCGCTATATGGATTTCAGTCTGAAGTCGGAAACCATGCCGTACGGCTGCCGTGCGATCCAGTCCTGCACGTCGGAAGACTTCATCCATTGGACGGAGCCGGTTCCGAACGAGTACGAGGAAGGGCATCCGACGGATCAGTTCTACACCAATGCGACTCGTCCCGTGCCGGGAGCGGAACATATTCTCGTCTCCATCCCTATGCGATTCCAGGAAGCACGGACGAAAGTCCTCGACTACAACGGCAACGTTCATGGTTCGCAGGGGGTATCCGATGCGGTGTTCATGACATCCCGCGACGGTGTTTTCTGGGACCGTACGCTGAAAGACGCATGGCTGTCCGGCAGTCTGTACGAACACGAATGGACACAGCGGAACTTCATCACGCTGGGCGGCATTGTCGAACGCGGCGATCAGTTCTATATCTACACCATGAAGAACTATATGTGGGACGACGACGGCATCTGGGCGTATTCCGTCCCGAAATATCGCTTCCTGTCCCTGTACGCCGACCGGACGGGCGGTTCCTTCACGACCAAACCGCTCTGCTTCACCTCCGACGATCTTTATCTCAACTATTCCACCTCCGCATATGGTTCCGTACAGGTCACAATCCGGGACGAAACCGGCGCGGAGATCTATGCATCCGATGAAATTTTTGGCAATGAGCTGTCCTATCCGCTGCACATCGACGGTCTGACCGGCTGTACCGGCACCATGACCGTCCGGCTCTGCGAAGCCCATGTGTATGCTCTCGGCAGCCGTATGCAATAACAGATACAGGAGGATTCTGTAATGGAAATCACCGCAAAAGCAATTCACGGCGCCGTTTATCACAATCCGAACTCGTTCTTCGGCTACTGCGGATGGCCGTCCGTCTGCAAAGATGACGAAGGTACGCTTTACGCCGTCTGTTCCGGATTCCGTGCGGCGCACATCTGTCCCTTCGGAAAAACAGTCCTGTTCAAGAGCTGGGATGAAGGAAAAACATGGTCGATCCCGATGGTGATCAACGACACCTTCCTCGACGACCGCGACGCCGGGATCATTTCCCTAGGCGGAAAAAAGATTCTCGTGACCTGGTTCACCCATCCGGTGGAAGTCTACCGGACCCGCTACGACGGCTACATCCGCAACGCGTGGGGCGGTTCCGGCGGCGTACTTGACATGTACGACACCATTCCGGAAGGGCAGCGCGACGGCGGTTCCTATGTCCGCGTCTCTGAAGACGGCGGCATGACCTGGGGCGAAACGGTGAAAGTGCCAGTGTCCGCTCCCCATGGGCCCATCCTCCGCCGTGACGGTTCGCTCCTCTATCTCGGCAAGGAAATGTATACCCACAGCAGAGATCTGCCCGACATCGTTGCGGCATACGAAAGCCGCGACGACGGAAAAACATGGACGAAGCTCGGCGACGTTCCGAAACCGGAAGGCACGGTCTGGAACAACTTCCACGAACCCCATGTGATCGAACTGGAAAGCGGACGTCTGATCGGCATGATCCGCGCGGAAGGCAAGGAGATCGGTCCGAACTTTACGGTATACCACTCTGTTTCCGACGACGGCGGAAAGACCTGGACGGAAATGGTAGGGCTCGGAATTTCCGGATCCCCTCCGCATCTGCTTCAGCATTCGTCCGGCGCGCTCGTGATGGTCTTCGGCAGACGTCAGCTTCCGTTTGGAGAGCGTGCGCTCATCAGCCGTGATAACGGCGAAACCTGGACGGAGGAATACATCATCAACGGCGCGGATTCCTCCGACATCGGATATCCCTGCTCCGTGGAACTTTCCGACGGTTCGATCCTGACGGTATACTATCAGCATTTCGGCAACGACAAATACCCGTCCGTCCTCTGGAGCCGCTGGGAACTGTAAGAGATATGAAAGCATTGATTACCACACCTCGCGGAGAGGTGTTTGATACTTTTTTTACGCCGGAGAACATCGCGCTGGCGGAGAGTCTCGGTGAGATTATCTGGAACGACACCGGACGGATGTTCACGCCTGCGGAAGTTGCGGAACGGATCGGGGACTGTGACGTCTATGTCACGACGTGGAACTCGCCCCGCCTTGACGAAACGATCCTTGCCGCCGCACCGAAGCTGAAGCTGCTCACGCATTTGTGCGGCACGGTGGTGCCGTTTGTCAGCGATGCTCTGTGGGAACGCGGCATCCGCGTTCTGTCCGGCAACCGTTATTTTGCCGAATCTGTGGCGGAAGGGACACTCGCCTATATGCTGACCGCACTCCGAGACATCCCGCGCTACAGCCGCCGCACAAAAGAAGAGAAGGTCTGGAAAACATCTGCGGACTATAATCAGGGACTCGCCGGCAAAAAGATCGGCATCATCAGCTACGGCGCGATCGCACGGAATCTGGTACGGATCCTGTCCGTGTTTCGAGTTGAACTGTATGTTTACGATATCGTGCCTCTTCCGGAAGCGGATGTGCGGACATACGGTCTTCATCAGGCATCGATGGAGGAGATTTTCTCGGAGTGTGACATCATCACCGTTCACACGCCGCTGTTTGAAGCAACCCGTCACCTCATCGGGGCACCGCTTCTGTCAAAGATCCGTCCGGGAGCCCTGTTTGTCAACACGTCCCGCGGAGCGGTTATTGACCAGAGGGCGCTGGAAAAGGAACTTTCCGACGGACGTTTCCGCGCGGTTCTGGACGTCTACGAAGAAGAACCGCCAAAGCCGGACTGCCCGCTGTACGGTCTGCCGAATGTCACGATGATCCCCCATATGGGCGGTCCGACGATCGACCTCCGTCAGGTGATCGCGCACGATCTCCTGCTCGAAAGTGCGGACTTTATTGTACACGGCGGCGACCTGCCGGACGAAATCACCCGTACAATGGCGGCGATGATGTCGCTCAGCTGAGACGGCGTCCCATACATCGAACTCACGTAAAAGAAACAGAAAACGCTCATTCCGTCGGGAGTGAGCGTTTTTTCATGGAGTTGTTCAGTTGTTCGGGAGATCGGAGTAGACCCGTACATAGTCAACGAGCATTTCAGCAGGGAGCGCTTTGATTGCTTTTGCGGAACCTGCACCTGCCCATTCTGCCGACTCAACGGTCAGCTTCATGTAGCCGTTTTCCGGACAGGGATCGCATTTGTCAGCAGACACATTCCAGGTTTCCTTGCCGTCGATGTAGAAAACATAGCCGTCTTCCGAGCGCAGCAGACCGAACGTGTGGAATTCGCCGTCGTAGATGTTGTGGTTTTTCAGTTCGCCGGAGCCGACATTTTTGTGAGCGGCACCGTAGCCGTCCCAGTGGAGGGCATGGTTGCACGCGCCCCAGTCGTTGCCGATGCTTTCGATGATGTCGATCTCAACGCCGTCTGCGGCGGAACCGTCTTCGGATGCCACATTGCCCGCCATCATCCAGAACGCGCCCCATGCACCGGGCGTGTATGGGAATTTGATGGAGGCTTCGTAGTAGCCGTAGCCTGCGGAAAACAGGCCGTGCGTCCGGACTGCGCCGGAACGCATCCGTTTTTCGGTTTCATCCCATTCTGCGCGGATCACGAGGTTCCCCGCGCCGTCCACGCCGGACAGGTCGTCATCCCAGACGCAGGAGCCGCCCTGACGATCCCACTCGGGACAGCGCTGCCATTTGGTGGTGTCAAGCTCCCCGCCGTCGAAGTTGTCTTCGAAAAGGAGCGTCGGACCGGCGGGTTCTTCCGGTTCCGCAGGTTCTTCCGCTTCTTCGGTGACGGGTTCTTCCGCAGGGACGGATTCCTCCGTTTCGGGTTCGGCAGGTTCCGCGGAAACGGCTTCGGTTTCCGGTACGGCTGAAGGTTCCTCTGCAGGCTGCGCACCGCAGGACAGCAGTGCGGAGGTGAGCAGGGAGAGAATCAGAAAAAAGAGTGTTTTTTTCATAACAGTCGGTTCCTTATGGTGTAATATTTTCAAAAATCATATGTTCGTCCGCCTTGCCGCGTTCCTCTTCCGCGCGTACGGTCCAGATGAAATGGTCAGCGCCGAACAGTTTTGTAGTGAGAACGACGGGCAATTTGTTCGGATATCGTCCGTCATAGGCGATGAAATGCGGACGTGCGAGAAAGTTGAGCATCATGCACGAGAGCAGTAAATTGAGAAAACTTTTGCTTTTTTCCCGGAACACATCGGTATACAGCAAACCGCGGTAAACGTCCGGACGGTTCGTTTTGTACCAGCCGATCAGGAGCGGGTTGAACGATTCCACGCAGTACGCGCCGCGATAGGACTGCAGGATCCGGTCGGCAGCGGGACAGAGTGAGGTATCGAAATTCTCGCCCTTGAGTTCGATCAGAAGCGGCACCTTTCCGTCGACGATTGCGAGGACTTCCTCAAGCGTGGGGATGTGCTCCTCCGTCCGGACGCCGTCGCGGGTCAGCAGGCGAAGTGCGGCGAGTTCGGTAGCGGTACGGTCGGCGAGTTTTCCGGTTTCACCGGTCATGCGGTCGAGCGTGTAGTCGTGGAAGACCATGACCTCGCCGTCCGCGGACAGCTGAAGGTCAAGTTCGATGCCGTAGCCATGGCCAACCGCATTGCGGAACGCAGCAGGTGAATTCTCGGGCAGTTCCGCGTTGTGATATCCGCGGTGCGCATAATGTGCGGACAGAGACGGATCCGTGTCCGACAGACGTTTGGCGGGACGAAGGAAGAAAAACAGATACAGCGCAGCGCAGAGAAGGAAAAAGAGGATCACGTAATGCATAGCCGGCCTCCTCAGTCGTCCACGTCAAGACTTTCGAGCAGGTCTTTTTTCTGTTCGGGTTTCGAGTCGCCGTGACGGACAAACAGCATGGTCACGAAAGCTGCCCCCACAAAGACTGCCGCGTACGGGAACAGCGTTTCCATTCCGACGAAAGTCAGGAACGCGCCGCTCAGGATCGGGGTGATGATCTGTGCGCTCATGCTTGCAGTGTAATAATAGCCGGTGTATTTGCCTGTATCACCCGATTTCGCGAGTTCGACGACCATCGGATAGCTGTTGACGTTGATGGTCGCCCAGCCGATGCCGGCGAGAGAGAACAGGAGGTTCATGACAAGGGCACTGCTTCCCGCACGCATGAATGCGGCGGCACCGAAGGCGATGCCGAGCATCGCAACACCGGCGAGAATGGTCTTTTTCCTTCCAACCTTCGAAGCGATGATGCCGACCGGAATATAGGACACAATGGCGGCCGCCTGTGCGATGATGAGCGTCAGGTTGAAGTCAAGCTGAAGGACTTCGCCCGCATAGACGGAATATTTGCTCGTGACGGCGTTGTAGCCCATGTACCACAGAGCAACCGAAACGAGAATGAATGCCAGCGAACGCAGTTCCGCGCCGGACAGTTTCCCGTGAGCGGAACCTGCGGACGGTGTGGCCGTTTCCGGTTCTTCCGCATCGGTGACTTCCTTTGCCCACGGAACTTCCTTGACGGTGAGCAGGAAGATGAAGAGCGCGGCGAGCATAATCAGTGTGACAACGATGAAGAAGGTCGTGTAGCTCATGAGCGTGTTTTCCGGTTTGCCCGTGCCGAACACAATGCCGAGAACGAGGACAATGATACCGCCCGCCGTCCCCATGAGGTTGATGATTGCGTTCGCTTTCGAGCGCAGCGGTTTTGGCGTGACATCGGGCATCAGTGCGACCGCAGGGGAGCGGAATGTTACCATGGATACAAGAACACCGAGCAGCAGAACCATGAAGACGATCAGCACGACGGGATTTTCACAGGTCTTCTGCCATGCGTATGCCTGACGTGCTCTTGTTACCCAGGTCATGTCGGGATTTTCGCCGTGCATGGCTTCGAGAAACTGTTCCTCCGAACCGTAGATGTTCGCGAGATCGGTTTCTCGGGGACCGTTCGGGTTGCCGATTCCGATCTTCCACGACGCGGAATGATAGAGATGCAGCAGGGCTTCGTCGCGTTCTTCCGATGCGGCGGTGTCGGTCACGGCGGCGATATCAGCGACGGCGTTCAGCTGCATCTGATCAGCGAACGAGAGTCCGAGAAAGAGAACGGATGCCGCGAGAGTTCCGGCGAGGATGAACGGGGTACGGCGTCCGCGTCTGCTTTTGTGCCTGTCGGACAGAGCGCCGAAAAGTGGGAGCATGAAGACGGCGAGAACGTTGTCGAGCGCCATGATGATGCCCGACCAGAACTGGGAAAGCCCGAACTTGTCGGTGAGGATCTTCGGGATGATGTTGTCGTACGCCTGCCAGAAAACGAGAATCAGAAAGAAGGCAAAGCCGACCAGAAGCGTCCGCCTGTAATTGAGTTTCATGTGAGGATTCCAAGCCTTTCCTGAGATGTGTGGATGAGTATATTCTAACATTATTGTTCCGGAACTGCAAGTGTTTCTACCGAAAAACAAAAAACTCCGGCGATCCGGAGAAGGCAGATAGAAAACTGAATTAAAATCAGAGTGACCCTTGACTGCAATCTTTCTTTACAAACTGCGGTCAAGGGTCACTTAAAATTCTTGGTATCTAACATCTTTTGTAATCCTCACTTTCTGCTGACTGTCCGCTGTCGATGTTGTTACAGGGGACGCTTGTCGATTCACCGGACTTTATCGGTTTTAACCCCATTCTTACAGAGTTCATAAAATCCTGTCCGTTATTCGTACATCGGAGTGTTCCTCTCTTTCTGTTGTGCCTACATTATAGCACAGGAATTTCACAAATACAATCGGCGATTTATCAAAAGTTCACAGGAAATTTCTGTGCAGTGCGCAGAAATTTCAACTTTCATTCAATAACTCTTTACAGAACTGCAGAAACTGTGCTATAATAAAAACGTTGCGGGTCTGTCGTATGCTGACAGACCCGCTTTGTATTGGGGTCAGCCGATAAACCACCGGATGCGGAGTCCATAAATTTTTGCTTCAAATGGAAACAGACATTATTTTTCAATGGAGAATTATTCTGAATTTCACAGGAATGAAATACGGAGAGCTGATAAATATATGTCTATTTCCTTTTTTGTTCAAACTTCAGTTCGGCATGACTTCCCTGACCGAGGAGCCGAACGCGGTCAGACTCACGACACCGGGCGTGATTCCGTCCGGCGCGCCGAGAATGCGCAGACGAAGCCCGTAGGCACGGACATCTCCTTCGATCTCACGGTAGTCGATGCACAGGTCTTCGCTGTTGTCGGACGCATCGACGAGCATCTGCCAGTTCTGCAGGGACGGATCGGGCGCATATTCCATCACATACCGGAACGGACCGGGGAAAATACCATCGAGTACCTCCATGCCGATGTCACGCCAGATCAGCCGGACGGCATGGATGTGATACCGTGTGGCGGAACCGAGACAGTATGTCAGAGCAGGTGCGGAATCGTCGTCGGCGGGCTGCCACCATGTCAGAACGCTATCATCACACGCGTACAGCGGATCCCGTCCGGGAGCGGCACTGGTGGCGGTCGGACGCTGCATAAAGGTCAGCGGGAGCCATCCCGCGTCGTTGCCGGTCTCGGGATTGGGAAGGACACCGGGGGCGAACTGCGGCGTTTCCGTTGCCGCGGGACAGTACAGTTCTCCGTCCGCGTTGATCCCTACGGGATCCATGCTGATCCGGCGTTCGTACATGTGATTGTAGTTGAACGTGTTGGTATAGAAGACCCACAGCGTTCCGTCCGGACCGTCCGCGAGGCATCCGTGACCCGCACCGCGCACCAGGCCGGTGCGTTTTTCGGTGAACGGATCGGTTTTCTGACGGCGGAATCCGGAGAGAGGACCTTCGTCGGAATATAAAATGCCGTTGGTGTAGGAGCTGTATTCCGTTCCGCAGGCGGCGTACATCAGGTAATACCGGCAGCCGATTTTTTTCATCCACGGTCCTTCGACCCATCCCATACGGGCGTTCTGATGGTGTTCGCCCATCCGCTGCCATTCCGCGGACGGGTCAAACCAGTTGATGAGTACCGGCTCCGTGAGCATTTCCCACGGGCGGTCGGGATTCATTTCTACCCCCACCGTGGCGGTGAAGCTTTCCACGTCGTCGTCCGCTCCTTTCGGTTTCGATCCGTGCCAGTAGAAATACAGGCGGTCTCCGTCCGCGAGGAAGCATCCGTCGGCGGGAGACAGGACGTTCCCGTGACAGTCGGTCATATGTCCGCAGACGGTGAACGGACCGAGTGGATCGTCCGCGACGTACAGTTCCGAACAGGTGTGACCGTTCAGGTACCATTTCCCGCGGAACTGCACCACCGCCGGACTGTACCGCAGATGGGGAATACCGATATCAACATGCTTCCAGTGAATAAAATCCTCCGAAACATAGGCGATCCCGTAACTCGGATACAGGATCCATTTCCCGTCGTGATAGACCACGCTCGGATCGGAAACAGAACGATAATCCGTAATACTGCGGACATCGGCACGGGTCTGTTCGGCATCAAGCCAGCGTCCCTCCGGAAGATCGGCGATGGACAGGGGATTACAGTAGGTTATCATATGGTTAACAGGTCCTTTCAAAAAGTGGGGGGAGTACGGTGGTGAAGGAGAGGGGAAACGGTCGCTTTTTGAAAAAAGCTCTGCAAAAACTTTAATCTGTGGCAGCCGGATTGTTTGGCTTATATGGGTTAGTTATTAGGGGGATTTTTGATGGGTCTGTGCGCTGACATATAGTCTGTCCCAGCTGACAAAATGGGAGCGATCCAATTTCTGAGGAAGGGTAGAGACGGAAGTCAGGGGCCACATAAGACTTCCGGAGGAAGTCTTTTAGACCCATGACTTCCCACGCCGTATGGTGTAACCGTGATATAGTGCGAAGGAGAGAAATCTTTCTACGTAGAGCAACTGCCCGCTCGGCTTGGCTGCCGCCGTCTTCGCTTCTGTCAGTCAGAGCGGCTGACGTCAAGTTTTGACTAACGCAAAGCACGAACGGCGGCAGCCAAGGAGTGCGGTGT
>JAFQFS010000018.1 GCA_017398585.1 Clostridia bacterium | reverse complement strand
TTCGAATTCCCAGTTTTCAAGCACTCTCACCGTATGCTCTTTTACATCTAACCAGGAGAAGTTCTTTACAAAGTTCAGTAAGTCCTCTGCAAGAGGAGTGCCCTTGTCAACTTTTTGAAGTTCAATTTCTTCCATTTTCCTACCTCTCGTGTTTATCAAATTGGAATTTGACTAACTCTCCGATTGTTCCTGTAACAATTCAAATTGTTTCGATGTAACAACCCGCTTTAATGCGGTCATTGCTTTATAATACTCATTTTCATAATGTGAGAACGTATCCGTTTTTTGTAGTTTGAATCCTATAGAAAGATATAAGAAAATGGCTTTCCAACTCCATGGCTGTGTATGGATATAGACAGGAAGATTCTCTTGTTCTTTAAAAATATTCATAGTTGCATTACACAAGGCTTTTCCTAACCCCCGCCCATGATATTCTTCATCCACAACCAGCCAGTGCAATGAAGATACGATAGACTCTTTGCGTCTATCTTGCCATGCAATACAAGACCCTACTATAAGGTTATCTTCATTCAGAAGAAAAAGAATATTGTTTAGTAACGAACGATTCTGTAAATATGTTGAAATAAAATAGCTTTCTGCTTCTTCCAAAGACTCAAAGTCTCCAATAGAATACTCTAATTCCGCCCAAGCTTTTTCGTATCCACTTTTATAGGGTACAATGGAGAATCCTTTTGGTAACACAACATCTTTGCATTGATAATTATCACATCTTAAAATTGTATTATAAAAGGGTATTGTTCTATCCAACACTACCATGCCCTCCAAATTCAAGTTTGTCAGTCAGTTCGCCTTTGTTTTCAAGTCCTTCGTATGAACGGATATACGGACATAATCGTCGGCCTTTTCCCTACTCAAACAAACAACGCATTCCACATGCTTGGTCATCGGGAACATGTTCACGGGCGTGACGCGCAGGAGTCGGTATCCGCCGCGCACCAGTTCCGCGAGGTCTCGTGCCATGGTCTGCGGATTGCACGAGACGTACGCCAGCCGTTCCGGCGCGAGCTTCACGAGCCCTTCGCGCATTCTGTCCGACAGACCTGCGCGCGGCGGGTCGACGACCACCAGTTCCGGCGGATAGGACGTGCCGTCCCCGGCGGGAATGCGTCCGTCAAACGTCGCGGCGTCCGCGCAGACGAACGAGATGTTCGCGAGACCGTTCGCATCCGCGTTCGCTTTTGCGGCGCGGATGGCGTCGCGGTCAATCTCCAGACCGAAGAAGCGCGCGTGCGGGAACCGTTTCGCCATCACCAGCCCGAACGCGCCCGAACCGCAGTAGAGGTCGGCGGCGTAGGAGAACGGCTGTTCCTCCGCGAACGTACAGACGAGTTCCATGAGAATTTCCGCCGCGTCGTGATTGACCTGCCGGAAAACCTCGGACGCGAAGCGCATCGTGACGCCCATGTATTCTTCCGTGACGGCGGCGTCCGCACCTCCGGTGTCCCCGCGGACGCAGAGAACGTCCGAAACTTCCGGGAACGTGTTCTTCAGCGCGTCGCGGAAAGGGGCGAGGTCCGCGTGTTCCGGTCCGGTATAGACGGACACGGTGATTCTGCCGTCGTGGGAACGGCGGAGGAAGAGCTCGTCCGGCACGAGCCGGTCGAGCAGTCCGATGTGATCGTTGGTGAAGCGGACGATGCTGCTGAACACGTCCCCGCAGAGGAGACAGCTGTCGAACGGGAGAATGTCATGCGAATCGCGCGCCATATAGCCGAACGCGTGTGCGGATTTGTCATAATGGAGTCCGATCTTGTTGCGGTAGCCGGTGCGTGCGGGAGTAAAGCGGGTCGGCTCCACGAGGTCGTACGGGAGCTTCATCCGGCGCAGGGCGGATTTCACGCAGTTCTGCTTGACGGTGTTTTCGAATTCATAGGAGACGTGGCAGAGGGAGCATCCGCCGCACCGTCCGAACGAGGGACAGGCAGGGGAGATCCGGTGTTCCGAAGGAGAAATCAGTGCCGCGCACTGTCCGACGGCGTAGTTTTTGCGGGATTCGGTCAGGATGACGTCGGCGGTATCGCCGGTGACAAGCCCGGGAACGAAGACCGCCATGCGGTCGAGGCGGGCGAACCCCTCGCCATTTTCGCTGGTGTCGGTTATGGTAAGACGATGCGTCTGGTTCATACGTTTGCAGTTCAGTCCTTTGTACTGTTGTTTTTCTTCCTTTATTATAATATAACGGATGCGGGTTGTCAAGGGACGAGACAGGGGATGCGGGGGACGCTGGGGGACGCGATCGTGGAAACTTTTTGAAAAAAGTTTCCACGAACCCCATTCCAAAACTTTTGATCCGGGCGAGGGGAAATATTGTCTGTGCAAATCCGGTGCACGGCAATGCTGTCAGCTTGAGATGAAACAAGGTTTTCTTAATGAGGCCCCTTCCGGGAGGGGGCTGTCCCGTAGGGACTGGGGGAGAATGCGGCACGTGAAGTCAGGTTCGCCGCCGCAGGCGAATGACTATAAGTCCAACGTACACTACAGCCGCATGCCTTCGGCAGAGATTCAAATCGTTCGTACCGCATTCTCCCTCAGTCACGACGAGGACGTTCCGTCCTCCGTGACAGCTCCCTCCCGGAGGGAGCCATTAAGATAACCTCATTTCATCTCAAGCGTACAGCATTTTTTCTTTTCTCTGACGGCGGCGGACTTTTTTCACAGCGCTGATTTTTACGGCAAATTCGCGGCAGAGTGTATATTTGCGGAAAATTTATCAAGAATAATACCATGGTTTTCAACAGCTAAGTTCAGCGGCAAAACGGAAAGGATACAGAAACAGTGAAAAGCATGACTTACCAGATCAACGATAAAAACGGGATCCACGCGCGTCCGGCGGGACGGATCGTACAGTGCGCGAAGCGGTTTTCCTCCGACGTGACCATCGAAAAGGGCGGAAAAACGGCGGATGCGAAGAAACTTTTTGCACTCATGCAGCTCGGGGTACGGTTTCAGGATGCCGTCACGGTGACGGCGCAGGGGGACGACGAGGAGGAAGCGGTGCAGTGCATGTACAATACGATGCGGGATGCGGGACTCTGAGAGGAGGGGAACGTATGAACATGATTTACGGAAAAGGCGCGTCCGGCGGGATCGCCGCGGGGATACTGAAGATCATCCGGCGGGAGCGTCCTGCGGTGCGCGAAGAGACCTGCACGGACGTGACGGCGGAGACGGCGAAGCTCCATGCGGCACTGGCGAAGGCGGAGGATGAACTGGATCTTCTGTACGGCGAAGCGGTGCGGAAGGTCGGGGAAAAGGAAGCAGCGATCTTCGAGATCCACCGGATGATGCTCACAGACGAGGATTTCGTGACGGAAGCGGAAAATTTCATCCGGAACGGGCACAGCAGCGCGGCGACGGCGGTGCGGAAGGCGGGGACGGCCCTCGCGGAGATCTTCGGGGCGATGGAGGACGACTACATGAAGGCGCGCGCGGCGGACATTCTCGCCGTGTCGGAGCGGGTGACGGATATCCTCGGCGGATGCGGAGGGGAGGAGGGAAGGACGATCACGGTTACGCAGCCGTCGGTGATCGCGGCGCACGACCTGACGCCGGCGGAGACGGTGATGCTCGACCGGAAAATGGTGCTCGGATTCGTGACGGAAGGCGGCAGTGCGATGTCGCACACGGCGATCCTCGCGCGGACGATGGACATTCCGGCGATCGTTGCGGCGGGAGAGATCCCCGACCGGTACGACGGCTGTCCGGTGGTGCTGGACGGGAACGAGGGGGTGCTTTACGTGGAGCCGGACGAGGGGACGGAGAGCCGCTTTGCGGAGGCGATGCGGGAAGCGGAGGACGAACGGCGGCGTCTGGAGCGGTTCCGCGGGAAGACGTGCGTGTTGTCGGACGGAACGCGGGTATCGGTGGCGGCGAACGTGGGAAGTCTCGCGGACATTGACGAAGCGATGCGGTGCGACGCGGAGGGGATCGGTCTGTTCCGGAGCGAATTTCTGTTCATGGGGAGGACGTCCCCGCCGACGGAGGAGGAGCAGTTTGAGATCTACAAGCAGGCGGCGCTGAAGACGAACGGCCGCGAATGCGTGATCCGGACGCTCGACGCGGGTGCGGACAAGCAGATCGGTTATCTGACGGGGGACGCGCACGAAGCGAATCCCGCGCTGGGGCTGCGGGCCGTCCGGCTGTGTCTGGCGAAGCCGGAGCTTCTGCGGGCACAGTTCCGTGCGCTCTACCGCGCCGCGCTGTTCGGGAATCTGTCGGCGATGATCCCGCTGATCGTCCTTCCGGAGGAGATCCGGGAAGTCCGTGCGGTCGCGAAGGCGGCGCAGGAGTCGCTGCAGGCAGAAACGGCGGCGTTCGGCAAGCTGCGCGTGGGCATCATGATTGAGACGCCGTCGGCGGCACTTCTTGCGGACCGTCTTGCTCCGATGACGGATTTTTTCTCGATCGGCACGAACGATCTGATCCAGTACACGATGGCGGCGGACCGGGAAAACCCGGCAGTCGCGTATCTGACGCGGGAGCTGCCGGAAAGCGTCCGGCGCTTGATCCGGTCGGTCTGCGCCGCCGCGGGACGGGAAGGGATCCCCGTGAGCGTCTGCGGCGAGCTTGCGGCGGACGTACGGGAGACGAAGTTTCTCGTGGAAGCGGGGGTAACGAAGCTGTCGGTTTCCCCGCCGGGGGTTCTGCGGGTACGCGAGAGTGTCATGCGCGAGGCATCGCGGCTGGTGCCGGTGAGCCGGTGAGGCTCATGGTTTTGTCTGCGAGTGCAGACTGACTTTCTTTCTACAGGATGTCTGCGAGTGCAGACTGACTCTTTGTCCTGCGCGGACGGCGCACAAGAGGGCGAGTCGTCGCCCTCTTGTGAATCACCCCGACCAGAGGAAGGATCCTCTGGACACCTCTTGTTCTTGCAGTTGGGCAATATAAAATACCACCGACACGCACATACCGGTGCAAGGGTTGCGCAGATATAGGCTAACCGCGGAATAGATTTATACTTTCGGCGTGAAGCCGGACGAAAAACATAGCCCCCGCGGTTAGCGCTATATCCGAGGGGAAGAGTCCAGAGAAGGGGAGTCTTCCCCTTCTCTGGTCGTGGAGAGTCAAGAGAGGACCGCGACCGGTCCTCTCTTGCGCCCGTCCCGCGCAGGGACATAAAATTTGAAAAACGCCCGAAGGGCGTTTTTCTACCTTGACATTCCGCCTGCATTGTGATAAAATGAAACCGACCGAACAGAGAAGACATAGCGTCTTCTTACGTTAAAAATTCATCAGAAAGGATTCCCCGGAACGGGGAATGGACATCATTATGGCAAAGAAACTCAGAGTTGGTATCATCGGTGCGGGTAATATTGCAACCTCCGCACACCTTCCGGCATATCAGCAGCTCACCGATATCGCTGAAGTTGTTGCGATCGCGGACATCGTTCCGGAACGCGCAAAGG